>NZ_JBNJOH010000040.1:0-39148 GCF_050113735.1 Vibrio sp. TRT 2004
GACGAGACTCACCTTACTTATCTACTTAGCTTAACCAGCCAGTACTTAGCGGTGGTAAAACAAGCGGTAAATACCGAACAAGCGAATGAGCAGTTGAAGCAGGCGCTTTCACTGGATTCGCCCAAAACGCTTTTCGCTCTAGCTTCTCTCGGTTTTAAGTTGGAAAACTGGCAAGCGCTGAACGCTTACGTTGATGAACTTAAGCCAGGCCTACTCTCCATCGAGAATGCTAGCGATATGGTTGCCTTTTCTAGTGCGATTGCTAACTGGGGCGCGTTCACTGGTGATGTGCGCATGCATGATAAAGCGTGGTTTAAGGCATTAGCAGAGCCAGTTCAGCTTAGTTTTATAGCACTTCAAAAAGCCGTCTCAGGGGTGGCCCAAGAGAGTTGGCGTGCTACTTCGAACTTGCTGTTCCCTAGCCAGATGAATACCACCGCAACACCGGAAGGTTTAGTCAGTAACTTGCGGCTGGTTATGTTAGAGGCCATCGTGAACCCAGAAGCTATCGTGGTTCATAATCCTGACTATCCCGCACAGTTTAAAACATGGCAGCGAAAGTTAAACACCGAAATGGCCACCATTCGTCATATTAGTCAGCTTCCCTCAGGAGAGGTGACGCCAAAGAACCACCAGATACAAACCATGCGCAGTGCTCAGCAGAAAATGCAGAAGTTGTTGAGTAGTGAGTTGCCAATGATGGTGATGCTTAAGCATGACGCGGTCAATAACACCGCCAAGCAAATGCTTAACGATGCAGTAGAACGCAGTTGGCAACAAGGTAAGCAGCTCACTCAAGCATCATGGGACAAATTGGGTAAAATAGGGGGCGTCGTCGCCATCCTAAACCTTTGGAACGTGTCGGTTGTTCTGCAAGACATCCGCCATAAAGCTGCGCAACACCCAAGTAGTAGCTTATGGACTAACCCTGCAATCAGAGAAGCGACCTATGCGACAGGTTATGCGGTCTCCGCTGTTACCGCTGTGTGGCGAGATGCTGCTTGGGACATTATTGTTAAAGATTCAGAATTGCTTAAAAAAAACCTTAACAAAGCAATGGTGACATCTAGTGTTTCAGAGGTGGCTACACTCAAAACTTTTGCGAAAACCACGGCGGCGGTCTCTTTGTTTGGCTTAATCGCGACAGGATTCGAAACATGGGAAAGCTACGATAAATTCACTGATTCAAGTCATGCGCCAATGGAACGGTTCGGCTATGGCTTAAAGTGGGGATCAACCTTGGCTCAAGCTTTCGTGTTTGGAGTACAATTTGTAGCCAATATATTGAGTCGTGGTAGTCTAATCAAGGTGAGTATCGGGTCTATTATCGCCTCTTGGATGCTTACTACACTTATGGTTACCGGTATTGTGTATTTGATTGCTGTTATCATCATTAATGTCTTTAAACGTTCAGAACTTGAGAAGTGGCTGCTTCACTCCATATGGGGCAAACAATCGAAGCAATGGAAGCCTATCGAGGAGTTAACTCACTTAGAGCACATTATTCATAAACCTCAGGTTCAGCTTAACTCAGTCCCTAACCGAAAACCTTCCCAATGGATGGACTCTGGTACCAACCAATGGCAATTGGAGTTGACCTTGCCTGCATTTACCATAGGCCAACGGATTGGCTTACAAATAACGCGTAAGCCCAAACAAGTTTATAGCTATGGCCCTACTGAGGCGATGCCAGCTGTTATGCTTAATGAGCAGAACGGCACATGGAGCCAAAAAAAAGAAGAAGGTAGCCCCGTCACCTATCGATTAGATTTGGGTGGTAGTACGGAGGATACCATCACGGTACTGGTTAGCATGCCGTTTAACTGGCAAGCCTCAAAGCATCAACAACTGGGCTATATAGCGTCAGGTAAAAAACAAGGTGATTTAACCGTAGAGCCTGCGCCAAAAGAATTTGGCACTCGTATTATTGAAGTGAGAATAGACCAATGAAGAATAACCAAAGCATAGAGTCTCTAAAGGAACAACTTTATAACGCTGATGTAGCCTACTCTTGGGAGCACAAAGGATATGGCGGTAAATACGATCGTCTAGGGATATGGGGAATGGCAATATTTGTTGGCTGTTCAATATTTGGCTTTTTTTGGCTTGTTCTTGATGATTTTACCGTAGATACCCCGATGTTTTGGGTGGCATTTGCTTTAATGACCATGATGGTATTGATAACAAGGTATCTGTATTTTCCTGATAAACATCGCTGTTACCACTTAACCTCACGGGGTATTCATTGCACGGAGCAAGATATGATCCCAGAGGTGGCTTATAAAATCGTGCGTGGTTTTGCTTGGGTGGGGATTGCGGTGTGTGTTATTGCGGTTTTGTTACTTGGCCCCTTGGCGCTTGTCGGTGCTGGGGCATTTGCACTGATGTCATTTGGGATGACCAATTTTAAACCAACCGTTGATAAGTGCTGTCTGTTAATTGATGATCGCAGTGTCGCCTTTAATCTAACGAATGATGGTGTGATGTCATTTGCTGTTTCTGAGAAAGGTGTGCATGCCTTCTCAGGTGATATCTATATCTCTCTTGAGCAAAAAGAAGAGTTACTTGCTTACTTAAAAAAGACTTTTCCCAACATAGAGATCGTCAAAATCAAAAGACTTAATGACCAATATAAACACCCTGTTTATCAGCAAGATGAAGAGAGTGCAACAGAATAACGCTCTCGCTTTCTCACAAACTCATCAGATTTGCGTGGCAGTACTGGTCGACACCATAACCATACTTTTTAGCATGCCGTTTAACTGGCGAGCATCAAAGCATCAACAACTAAATTATTTATCTAAGGGGTAAGTGAGCCAATGTGATGGTATCGCTTATCTGTACCCAGAAGTAGAAAACCCAAGGTGGTGAGCCTTGGGTTTGGTGTTTTAAAACGCTTCCATTAGACGTTTGTATTGAACATCGTCCTCGTACATTTTGTGGAAAATTTTGTACTTAGCATCATAAAAGTGTTTTATTTTCTCTGTCTGAGGCATCACGCTTTTGCTTATCCGACTCATCGCATTCATTGCATCTGGAATATCACTGTAGAACCCTGCGGCAACGGAGCCCAACATTGCAGAGCCAAGAAGTACGGCTTCACTCTCTTCTGGTAGTAGGATCATACAACCAGTCGCGTTGGCATGTTCTTGTAGAAAGACACTGTTTTTCGTACCACCGCCACAGGCCATAATGGTATCGATGTCATAGCCTGAGTCGTTCATCACTTCGATAATATGGCGTGTGCCGAGGGCGATGCCTTGAATGGTTGCAAGGTACTGAAATGCCATATCATCTAGCGTTTTTGACATTTTTAGTCCGGTGATTGTGCCAGTTAAATGAGCATTCGCTCTCGGTGAGCGGTTACCATGGAAGTAAGGTAGAACATGAATGTCTTTTGTCAAAAATGCGATGTCTTCTTTGTTACCAGCAAGTTCCAATAAGCGATCGTTTAATAGCTGATAAACGGTTTTGCCTTGTTTATCGGCTAGCTCCTTAGTGTTTTTGTACAGTGGGTGAGATGTGATGATATGGTCGATCAAAGCACCAGTGGCTGATTGCCCGCCTTCGTTGAGCCAATAACCCGGGATCATTGCACTGTAGTACGCTCCCCAAACGCCATCAATGAATCGAGCCGCCTTTGATGCAGCCATATGGCATGACGAGGTTCCGCCGATCAGAGCGAGACGTTTATTAAAGTCGGCTTTCTCACCCGTCATTCCAGAGGCACCAAGAACACCAATACCACCCGCATGGGCGTCAATAATGGATGTGCCCACGGCGGTTCCAGGGGTTAAACCCAAGTCATCGGCAGCGTGTACAGTTAGACCGTCACCGACAGGTTGGCCCATAGGAAGAATTCTGTCACCAATGGTTTGTGCATTGTCTTCCAGTAGGTCTTCGAAACCAATGAGTTCGAAAAAGCCTCGATCCCATTTGTTTTCATGGCCAAGGTATGTCCATTTACATACGGTTGAGCAAAGGGATCGACTAGCATCGAATGTTGCTTTCCAAGTTAAAAAGTCGGGTAGGTCGAAGAAGTAACCTGCTTTTGCCCATGTATTTGGCATGTTTTGCTTGAGCCAAAGCAGCTTAGGTGTTTGCATCTCTGGTGAGATACGGTTGCCCACATAAGCCAATACAGGATGCTGAGTTTTGTTGATCCGATCGGCTTGAGCAATGGCGCGGTGATCCATCCACATTACGACGTTTTGTTCGCTTCGCCCAGTAGGACTCACCGTGAGCGGCTGGCCGCTTTTATCCAACACGACTAATGAACAAGTCGCATCGAAACCGATGCCTTTGACTTGGATAGGGTCGATGTTGGCTTGGGATACCGCATCTTTAACCGCAAGACACACACATTGCCAGATGTCATCGGAAGATTGCTCAACGAAGTTAGCTTGAGGTTTGAACATCATGGTGTCGCGTTTGGCTTCACCCACTTTACGACCTTGTGCGTTAAAGACACCCGCACGCGCGCTGCCACTGCCTACATCAACGCCGATAAAATAAATACTCATATACTACTCCGTTAAGCCTTATTTTTTTGTAAGAAGATAAATAAGATCAAGATGCCGCCCCATAGCGCCATAGTGAGATAGCTGCTCACTCCCAGCAAATTAAAGCCACTTTCTAATGTTTGTAATACGATAAGTGCAAGACCAATTCCGATAATGCGTCCAAAGCCACCGTCAGGGTTAATTCCCCCGAGTACTGAAGCGAGAATTGCCGTCAGAAGATAGGATTCTCCGTAGCCAGCCTTTGCAGAGTTGAATTTTGCCATCATCACAATGGCTGCGACCCAGCAAAGCACAGAAGAGATGACATAAACGTACAAGGTTGCTTTTTGTGTGTTGATACCGGAGAAACGGGTGGCTTTTTCATTGGACCCCATCAGGTAGATAGTTCGACCTAAGCTGGTGTGCTCCAATAGTGCCCATAAGCCAATTGCAAAACCTACAAACAAGATCAAGGGCATAGGTACGCCAAAGATTGAGCCGTTGCCGAGTACCAAAAGGGTTTTAGGGAAACCCGAGATAACACTACCGCCAGAGATTAACACGTTAAGACCATTAATCAGGGTCATCGTCCCTAAGGTTGCGAGTATTGGTGAAACGCCAACGTACGCGATCAATGCACCATTGAGCAAGCCGATGACTGTAGCGGTAATCAGGCCTGCGAGAAGCGCCAAGACAAGCATTGCTGAGCTATCAGGCGCTTGCGTAATGATGCTTGCCATTATTAATCCACACGCGTTGGTTGTTGCAATGATCGACAGGTTGATACCGCCCGTCAGCATGCACACAGCCATTGCCAGTGCGAGTAAACCGAGCAGTGGCATTTGCGATGACATCGATTGTAAGTTATCAATGGAGAAGAACGCTTGCCCACTTGAGAATGCCATAACGGCGAGGATGCCAGCTAAGATCACCAGTAAGTAACGAATGTTCTTGTCTGTCGGCAGCTTTAAACTATTTAGCACTTGTTCCATGGTTTATGCCTCTTGTAGTGCTTGTTTTTTCTCATTGATTGCCGTCATACTGATGCTGCAAACAATGATTAAGCCAGTTACGACCGTGTGCCAATATGAAGGTACACCAAGTAACGTCAGACCGTTCTTAGCAACGGCGAGCAATATCACCCCAAGTACAACGCCAAACAGCGTACCTTTGCCTCCTGTCATACTTGTGCCACCAAGTACAACCGCAGCTAGTACCGTAAGCTCAAACCCCATAAGAGAGTTTGGAGCGACTGATTGGGTTATTTGGGTTTGAACCACAGAAGCAATGCCTGCAAGTGCTCCCATGTAGCCATAAACGAACAGATTAATACCAAATAGGTTAATACCAATACGACTCGCCGCGTCTGCGTTACCGCCGACCGCGTAAATCTGACGCCCCAAGCGTGTCTTAGACATCAGGAATGAGGTGAGGGCAATCATTGCTACTAAGGTTAAGATTGGAAGTGATAAGCCGTAGTCATAGCCGTCGCTACCGGTAAATGTGAATAGCTCAATACCATCCATAAACCAGTCAGGAAAACCGTACAACCATTCGCCGTTACTAAAGTAAATCAGTAAGCCAAAGAACACGTTCAATGTTGAAATGGTAATGATGATCGCTGGCACCTTGAGTTTGTAGACCAGCGTAGCGTTGATCATACCAAGCAACACACCCACGACGGTTGCAATAGCAAACGCAATCATGAAGTTACCACCAATCGTCAAAATGTATGTCGCGGTGATGTACTGTGCAATCGCAGCACTGGCTGGGAATGAGATGTCGATGCCGCCAGCGATAAGTACGACAAACAAACCACAAGCCATGATGCCTAGCAATGCCGAACTGACGGACATGTCAAAGATGTTTCCAAGAGTGAGGAAATCTTCTGAGGCAAAACTCAGCACTGCGACAATCAACACAATCATCAATGAGAGGTAGAACTCATGGCGTTTGCTGAATGAAGATAAGGAACAACGAAACTGGTTAAGCATTGACGGCCTCCATGATTTGTTGCTCAGTAGAGTGAGCGGGTTGGAAATCATGAGTAAAACGTCCTTCTTTCATCACAATCACGCGATGACTGTTGTAGAACACTTCGGGGATTTCATCGCTGACCATGATGATTGCCATTCCTTTTGCGGCAAGATCTTTTGCGATGGTGTAGATTGCTTCTTTATTGGCAACGTCGACACCCACGGTCGGAGAGTCAAGGATGAGCACTTCTGGCTCTGCGGCTATCCATTTTGCGATAGAGATACGCTGCGCATTACCACCGGATAAACTGGTTACTGGGAGTTTTGGATCCGCGGCTTTGATGGACAATGAACAAATCAATCTATCGACGAGCTTGTTTGCCTTTAGATGGTCAAGAAAACCTGAGGGCTTCTTAAGTCTGTGCATTACTGAGGCGGTAATGTTGTCTTGAATCGCTTGTTCCATCACCAACCCAGTCGACATGCGGTCTTCAGAGACATAACCGATACCTTGAGAAATTGCGTCACGATTAGATTTGAATGTGGTTGGTTGGCCGTTGATGCGGATAACGCCGCTGTCTGGTTGAGTCATGCCGAACAATGCCATACACAATTCGGTTCGTCCTGCGCCAAGTAAGCCGGTAATGGAGACGATCTCTCCTGCACGAACTTGAAATGAAATGTCGTCAAATTGGCCACGTTTCGACAGATGTTCTACTTCAAGTTTAACGGCACCTTGCTGGTGGTAATCGGCAAGAGGAGTGAATTCGAATCGTTGTCCGGTCATTAGAAAAGCCAATTCGTCACTGTCTACTTGGTCAGCTTGATAGGTTCCGATGGTGCGGCCATCACGAATGACAGTGATTCGGTCGGAGATCTCCATTACTTCATCAAGCTTGTGGCTCACAAAAACCACTGTGACGCCTTTGGATTTAAGGTCTGCGACCACGTCGATGAGGTGATTCACTTCGGTGCGAGTGAGTGAGGCGGTTGGCTCATCCATGATCATTAATTTGGCATCAGATGCCATAGCTCGGCAAATGGCGACGAGCTGACATTCGGCAATTGAAAGCTGCTCAACGCGTTTATCCAGTGGTAATTTGACACCTACTTTTGCCATTGCTTGAGTTGCAATGCTCTGAATACGCCTCTGTTGCACCAGTCCTTTTGTCCATTCTACATGATCCTGAATGGCAATATTCTCTGCGACAGTTAAGTTTGGGAATAGGGATAAGTCTTGGTAGATAACTTGAATGCCGTGTTCAATTGATTGTTGTGGGGTGAGTCGAGAATAGTGTTTGCCCGCTAATGTGATCTCAGCGCCTTTCTCTGGTGCGTGAACGCCAGATATCACTTTAAATAATGTGCTTTTCCCACAGCCATTTTTGCCAGCTAGGCAGTGCACCTCACCTTGATTGAATGTTAGGTTTATCCCATCCAATGCCTTGACGGAACCAAAGTGCTTGGATACTTGCTTGAGGGTAATAAAAGGAGTTCCAGACATGATCATTTCCAATAAGGTTGGGCGGCGTTGCACCGCCCAATTTAAAACAGGGTTTGTTTAGCTTAGAAACCAAGCTGACGTGCGTTGGTTTTATCCACTTCTAGAATCTTGTTAAACTTGATCACGCGGTTTTGCGCATCGATTTCTGCATCGCCTAGGCCTTGGACATTGACCCCTTGAGATACGTCTTTACCTTCGAGCATTTGTTTAGCAACGGCAACCAAGGCGTAGCCCGCATCTGCAGGGTTCCACAAGAAGCCTTTATCAATCTCGCCACGAGCTAAGTACGGAGCAGCTTGGCTTGGCATCATAATACCCACGACGCTGATTTTGTCTTTTGCGCGTTTCTTCTTAATGGCTTCACCTGCACCGATGCCACCTAATGAACCGTAAGAAACGATGCCAGCCATATCTGGGTGTGCTTTCATCAGGTCATTCGTTGCGGCATAAGATTGATCGATGCTTTCAGCAACTGGCATACGGCTAGTGACTTCATACATTTCTGGGTAGGTTTTCTTTTGGTAATCGATAGCTAGATTTGCCCAGTTGTTATGCAGTGGCACCGTTAATGAGCCAACATAAACTGCGTAACCACCTTGCTTGTTCATATTTTTTGCAAGCTCATCCATGGTTGCTTTCGCGTAGGCTTGGTTATCAATCGTTTCGATATCCCAATCCGCACCATGTCCATCTGGTGACTCATGGGTTAACACGATAATCCCTTTCTCACGAGCTTTTTTAAATACTGGTTCCAATACAGTTACATCATTCGGAACCACAGTAATTGCATCAACGCCTTTGGCAATTAAGTCTTCAATAATTTTAACTTGTTGCGCTGGATCTGGAGTGGAAGGACCAAGCTGGCGAGCTGTCACGCCGAAATCCGTAGCTGCTTGCTCGATCCCTTTGTTCATTTGGTTAAACCAAGGAATGCCAGACACTTTAACTACATTTACGATTTCATAATCTTTAGCTTGAACGCCGGTAGCAGCAAGGGCTAGCGTTACAGCTGCCGCTTTCAGTAAGACCTTTTTCATCTTCATCAATCCTTTATTTGTTATGTGTAGGGTAAGTTGAACCGATGAGATGATCTTAAGGTGTATTTCAATAGAAGATTGAGCACCAGAGATTGAATTGTGATTTACACACGTTAATGAAAAATTTCCTAGTAAATTATGTTAAATAATTGTGATTATGGAAGTGTGACGTAATTTAGGGATCAGTTGTTATCATTGTGGGTATCAAAAATATAACAATTAGATCATTTTTTTTACGCGCGTGTTGGGTTTTGAAAATGAGGGCAGATGGTGATGAGCAGAAAAGGCTCTTAATGAGAGATTAATTGATAAATGGGGGATTTAATCACAATAAATAGCAACTTGATAATTTGTTACATGGCTTGTGAGTGATATTTATCATCTGCGCTCATGAAAAGAATAAGAAAGAACGCAGGCGGTTTGTAATTATATAACGAATACTAGTGTGTTTGGCTTGATCAATTAGACTCAGTTCGCTGGTAGTAGAGGGCGCACCGGGTATCTACAGCATTCAGCGTCTTTTGGTATTACGGTGGGGAAAGCATCCCGAGGAAAAGGCTTTGTTCTATTTGCCGACGTTAGTTTTGACTGGAGAAGTAAGCGGCAATGTCTTTTAGATCTTGATCATTAAGGCGTGAAAGCTGACCTTTCATCATTTCTGCCAGTGGTCCAGTCCGATTACCTTGCTGATAATCTTTCATAGATTGGTATAGATACTGAGCGTTTTGACCATTGATGTTAGGGTAAGACGGCTTAACCGCTTGCCCAGTTTGACCATGACAAAAGATGCAGCTTGGCGCTTTGATTTTGCCCAGTTCTGGGTCGCCGAATGATTCAGCTTGAGAGAAGGGTGACAATAACAGTAGAAGTAAGAAGACTCTTGCCATCAGTTGAACTCGGTAAACAATGATGGAGCTAGAATAAAGCTTCCCCTAAGGGGAAGCTCAAGAGTTTGAAGTCATTATTGGCTGTACTTTGCCAGTTTTGCTAGCAAAGTATCAATATCTTCGCCTGTGACGTCTTTATGAGTGACGAAGCGGATTGGATTTCCTGGTGAGACTGTGATGCCATCGTCTGCCAGTTTTGCCGCGATCTGTTTGATATCAATGTTCTCATCGAGTTTGGCAAACACAATATTCGTTTCTACCAACTCTGGTTTAACATGATAACCATCGATCTTGCTTAGGCCTTCAGCAAGACGTTTAGCGTTGGTATGATCTAACTTGAGTTGTTCAACTTGCTCAGTTAATGCGAGTTTGCCGGCCGCTGCCAAAATACCGGCCTGACGCATACCGCCACCGACCATTTTACGTAAGCGACGAGCTCGGGCGATAAATTCGCTGCTGCCTAGTAGCAAAGAGCCAATCGGTGCTGCGAGTCCCTTTGACAAGCAGATAGTCATGGAATCAAAGTATTGGGCAATCTCTTTAACATCGATATCCAGTGCGACTGCTGCGTTGTAAACACGCGCACCGTCAAGATGAAGCATTAAACCGTGGTGATTAACAAACTCTCGCGCTTGTGCCAAATAGCTAAGCGGTAGCACTTTGCCATTAATGGTGTTTTCGAGGCTGAGTAATTTAGTTCGGGCAAAGTGTGAGTCATCCGGTTTGATCGCTGCTGCGAGCTTTGCAAAATCGAGCGTCCCGTCTGGGTTGTTTTCAATCGGCTGAGGTTGAATTGAGCCAAGTACTGCGGCACCTCCAGCTTCGTACTTATAGTTGTGCGCTTGCTGACCACATAAATACTCATCGCCGCGCTGACAGTGAGCCATTAAGCCAAGTAGATTCGCCTGAGTACCCGATGTGGTAAATAGTGCGGCTTCGAAACCGTGTCGCTGCGCAGCCCATTGCTCCAACTCATTAACGGTTGGGTCATCACCATAAACATCATCACCGACAAGCGCTTCACTCATCGCTTTGCGCATTGCTTCGGTTGGTTTGGTTACGGTATCAGAACGAAAATCCATAAATTAATCTCCTAAATATATCCACATAGCTTGGCTTTGCTTAAACACGCGATCGTTTTAGCATCGGTGATTTCGCCTTGAATGATTTTTTGTTCGAGTTGTTCTATCGATAGCGAGATAACGTCGATGACCTCATCTTCGTCGCACTGGTAACGTTGCGTATGGCTCAGATCTTTCGCGACGAATAGGTATTGAATTTCATCACAGAAACCCGCGAGAGGTGTTACCTGTCCTAGAGATATCATGCTTTTTGCGCTGTAACCAGTCTCTTCTTCAAGTTCTCTGTGGGCACAAGCCTCGACGGGTTCGCCACTCTCTAGCGTTCCAGCGGGTAACTCCAGAAGCCATTTTTTCAATGAAGGTCGGTACTGATTGATAACAATGATCTGTCCATCGTTATCGATCGGAAGAATCACAGTCGCTCCAGGATGAGAAATGGTGGTGTGGGTGATGTTTTTGCCATTGGGAAGCGTCAGATTTTCTTCTATCAAAGAAATGCTTTTCCACGAATGGATAGTTTTGGTTTGATTTTCCATTGAATCGCTTTATTCGTCCATAGCTCTAGACTGGCCTACATTACAGCTTCAGCTTGCAGAGATAAAGATCAATTCCATTCCTAGTTGCTGAGTAGGTTATGCAGAACAGTGATTAAACTATCAAAAGTGCAAACATTGATTTCTAGGCGTTACGTAAAAACCGCATCTGCTATAAAGATCCGTCCAATCAAACAAATGCACTTGTAACAAAATGATAACAAATGTATAAAATTATACATACAAGGTTTCAAGGTGTCCCTAGGAGAGCACGAAAATGATTAGCCCAAATCGAGTGTCTCACTCACAAAAAGCATTGCTCTCTGAACGGATCAGTAAATTGGCTCAAGCGCTTTCTGATGGTGTGTATGAAAGAGAAGAAACCATCAAGCTCTGTTTGCTAGCAGCGCTAGCAGGTGAAAGTGTTTTCTTACTTGGCCCTCCGGGTATTGCCAAGAGTCTGATTGCGAAACGTCTTATTCAAGCCTTTGACAACTCTTCTTATTTTGAATACTTAATGACCAGATTTTCGACGCCTGAAGAGGTGTTTGGCCCACTTAGTATTCAGGAACTCAAAGACAACGGTCGTTATCTACGTCTAACTGAGGGCTATTTGCCGACAGCGCAAGTGGTGTTTCTTGACGAAATCTGGAAAGCAGGCCCAGCAATTCTTAACACGCTACTTACGGTGGTTAACGAAAAAACGTTTAAAAATGGCAGCGATATCCATCGAGTACCAATGCGTTTGTTGGTGTCAGCCTCCAATGAACTACCGGATGAAGATAGCGGGCTAGAAGCGCTATATGACCGAATGCTAGTACGAGTGTTCGTCAATCGCATTCAGAACAAGAACAACTTTAAGTCGATGTTAACGGTTGGTACACCACAAGAAGCCGCTATTCCGGAAGGTCTTGCGATTACCGATGAAGAGTATCATCAGTGGCAGTCCGAACTGGATAAACTTGAATTGTCAGATGAGGTGTTCGAAAAACTTTTCGAACTGAAAACGATGCTAGAGAATGCGGCGACCTCAACAACGGGAGGCGATGTTGTCGATACCGACATGTATGTCTCAGACCGTCGCTGGAAGAAGGCGGTAAAACTCCTTAAAGCGAGTGCTTATTTCAACGGTCGTGATTCAATTAATCCTCTTGATTTACTCCTGCTGCAAGATTGTTTGTGGAACAGTCCTGAATCACGTGATGTTGTGCGTAATGTCATCAAGCAGTTTGCTCTTAATCACGCGTTTGACCAACAGGAAGTCGAGCAACAAATCACCCTGTGTCGCGAAGAGCTTGGCGATATTCAAGAAGCGCTGGAGTCACAATTTGGCATAACACTGGGTACAGAAACAACAACGGGTCTGATTAAGAAGCAGATTCACAGCTACGATATTTCAAATGCCAAGAGCTACAAAGTTGGCAGCGCATTTGATTTGGTCAAGTTGGTTTTACTCCAAAGCAATATGTCGGTTTCCGAATCGGAGAAGGGCGACAGCCGTTGGGTGTACGTGCCTAAGAATGAGTTAGAGCGAGTGATTAAAGATGGTCAGGGTGATGTCTATGGCTATGTTAATCAGAACACCAATATGTGTCGTCTGCGCTTCGACCTCGATGCGGCGAATAATCTTGTTATCAAAGATATTGCTAATCGCGCTGTGTTGGTCTCTGTCGTAACCAACAAGGGGCTAGATGAGTCACTTTATCAAGAGTGGTTAACTAAGTCAGAGCAGGCGATGTCACAGCTAGAAAATGCCGAACATCACTTACGCAAAGTTCGCTCTAACTTCCATGGTGCGTTACCACACGGCTTTATTGATCAAGAACTACCACGAGTAATGGAGGCGAGCTTGCAGAACCTTCAACAAGTATTGGAGTCGACCAAGTCTGAATGTGAACGTACGGTTTTCCGTTTTAAAAACTTAAACCAGTTTTTCTCATAAGGAGCCGATATGTTAGGTGCCGACGGATTAAACTTAGCTCTGGCCATCGCCGACTCGGGGATTATCGATTCTGCGGTTAACGATCTCATTGCTCGTTCACAAGTGATGGTGATGGCAGAGAATCGCGGTGTGAAAAGCTCGGTTAAAAATCACCTGCTTAAATGGCGTGGCAGCGTGAAGAAACGCATCACTAAAGTGTGTGAAACAGAACGTTTTCAGCAAGAACTGGCGCTGTATCAGGAAGTGATTCATTGGGATGAAACACAGTTCTTTGAAGAGATTCCTCAAGTGATCACAAAACTAGAATGGCATTCCGCGTTCTATCTAAAAGCCCGCCGTTTAATGGAAAAAAATAAGGGTCTCAACAACCCTATGTTTCCCCATTACTTTTGTGATCAATGGTACCAAAGCCTTTCCGATGCTTTGCGCCAGGCTCAGTTAAATGAGCTTGAAGTCAGTAAAGAGAAAGTCCTCAAAGACCTCTATCAGCGCATGGAAACCATGAAAAACATGGATAAAGTGACGGAAGAGGGGGACGAAGGCAGTGTGGGTCGATTGTGGGATATGGCGTCCGCGAAGCTAAGCAAATCTGACTTGACAGTGATGAAGCGTCATGCGGAATTTCTGAAAAAGAACAAAGGCTTGCAAGAAATTGCTGAGCAGCTTGGTCGAATGGCTGGGCAAGTTGATGATCCAGAGCTACAGCGCGCACCAGCAGAAGAGTTGCAAATGGTCGAAGAGAAATCCGACGAAGCAACAGATGATATTGTCGGCATTCACCAGAGTGACGATCTCAACAAGCTACTGCCTAATGAAACCATGTTTCTTGCCTATCCAGAGTTGGAAGTGGTGTTCTACAAACATTTAGTCGATAAGCGATTGATGAACTACCGCATGCAGGGCAAATCAAGAACCCTGCGCAAGATCCGAGCACAACAACCAGACCACAAGCAAGTTGATGTTGAAAAAGGGCCATTCATCGTTTGTGTTGATGCGTCTGGTTCAATGAGTGGCTTTCCAGAGCAGTGTGCAAAGGCGATGGCCTATGCCTTGATGCAAATTGCATTGGCTGAAGACCGCGAATGTTACGTGATTCTGTTTTCTACTGAGCAGATAACCTATGAGTTGACGAAGCAAGATGGTCTGCGCGAAGCGAGTGATTTTCTTACTTACAGCTTTCACGGTGGTACGGACTTGGAACCTGTGCTGATGAAGTCGATCGATTTGATGTGCGGCGACAAATATCGCAATGCTGACATGGTGGTTATTTCTGACTTTATCGCACCTAAGCAGTCAGATGAGATGGTGCAACAAGTCGAGAAGCTTAAAGCGCGTAAAAATCGATTCCACGCGATCAGCTTATCAAAGTATGGCAACCCTCAGTTGATGTCGATGTTTGACCACACGTGGGCTTATCATCCGAATCTCGTCGGTCGCTTGATGAAAAAATGGTAGATAAAAAAGGAGCGCGATGCGCTCCTTATTACTTTAGATCGCCAGTGGCATTTCGTTAGAGGGATCGTGCTTACGGTAAACACGAATCAGACCGAGCAAAGCGACAATTGACATGACCAACATCAGTGCACCGAGCGGCATCTGGTCCGGTGCAGGAATCATAGATGCACCAAGGGTTGCCAATCCCGCGCCCAAGTTTTGCATTCCACCGAGTACCGCACCACCTGTTCCAGCATGATAAGGCAAAGGTGATAGCGCACCTGTCGTTGCTGCTGGGAATAATATGCCAGCGCCTAAAAAGTAGATGGTCGCACCGCCAATGAGCGTTAAGGCACTTGTTTGACCTAGTAATCCAGGTAACAGAACCACGAGTGAGCCAGCCATAATAGCGACCAGTCCGACACTCAAAGCGTGTTTTTCATTTTTTCTCGTCGCGATAAAGCTAGATAACGCAGCACCAACCAAGTAACCCGGAATCGGTAGGACAAACAGTAGGCTGACAGTCGTTGCTGGCAATTTCAATACGCCACCCAGCAAGACACCCGCGGCAGCTTCAAAGATAGCAATACCTGAAAATGTTGCGACTAAGCAGAGCAGATAACCTTGAAAACGGCGATCTGACAATACATAACGATAGCTACTGGTGACTTTCTCATAACGACGTTTTTCACGAGGCAGGGTCTCGATAAAGCTTGTCAGCATTGTAATCACAACAGCAATACCAAATAGCTCTAAGAACATGTAGCTTGAACGCCAGCCGAATGATTCGGTGAGATAGCCACCCAAAACCGGAGCAATAAGAGGTGAAAAGATCACGCACATGCTAATCAAGCTATTCACCTTGTGCAGCTCGCTGCCATCAAACAGATCGCGAGTTAGTGTGCGAGACATAGCACCACCACAACCGATGCCTAGGCCTTGGATAAAGCTACCGGCTAGGAACCAATCGTAGTCGTGGGCAAAGAGCGCCACAAGTGTGCCTGCGATATAGATCAGCAGTCCTGCAACGATGATTGGTTTGCGCCCCAGACGGTCTGATAGCGGTCCATATACGAACTGCGAGAAACCGTAAGGGATCAGATAGCAGGCCATTACTGCTTGAAGTGCAGATGGACTAACTAAAAACTCATTTGCCATATGGCCAATAGATGGCACGTACATGGTTTGAGTCATTTGACCCACAGCAGTCAGAATAGCAATTAGAAAGGTTAACTTAATTACTTGAGCAGAGGCGGACATTTCTACAACACCTAAAATCAACGCGAAAAACATTAGCCTTGCAGTAGCAAAGCTAATAACTAAAACAAACAAAGGGGACTATCAGGCGCGAGATATTAAGGGGGCTTTCAGTTTCTATCAATTAAAAAGTGTGAACTGACGCAAGATAAAAATTTAAGATTTGGATTAGAAAATCTAATTCAAAATTATTATATGCTGGTGGATGAGTAATTATGCGATGGGCAGACTAGATAGGCATTTGCGACATAGGCAGAGGTCATTATTATCCAGTTTAGAGGTATCGCGTTTTTCGATAGCAAAACACCAGCAAGTCGCTTTACCCTGACTGATATCGCATTGGGCTGCTTGGTTGCATGAAGGACAAGTATGGCTGGAGTTTTCACCACTGAGATTCGCCATGGTCTCATCCCTGTCTTGATCACTCAAATGTCGCCAGTTCACTACTTCATCTATCGTACGGTAGCAGCCGCTACATATACCTTCGTTATTCTTACACGCAGCGATACACGGAGTTTTCACGTTATTTCCATCTTGTTGGTGACAAATCTAAGTTGGGACTATACCGAGTTCTGCCGCTAACATCAAAGCTGTGCTACATAGTGTATCTCGTTACGCCTTACTTTTAAAAGAGGGAGGCTGATACTGCATTGACGTATCTTTCTTCATCAGAATGTTGCTCGCAATCAGGCTACCAACACAAATCAGAGACAAGGCTATCCAACCCAACGGAGTAGGTTGCTCCGCAAAAATAGGTATGGCGAGCAAGGTCGCAACAGCGGGGGTCGCAGCGCCAAATGCTGCGGTTCTCTCTGCTCCAAGGACAGAGATCGCGTGGAGATAAGTAAACGCGGCGATGATGCCCGCACCGACACCTTGAAGCATAAAGTGGCCGCTGAGTTGTTCCCACGGCCACTCGCTAAAGGCGTGGCTGTAGAGGTAGCTATCGATAGCACCACTCGCCATTAGGAGAAATAACGCGAGGTTAGACATCAGTGCAATGAGCCCTGAAGCCGCCAACGGATTGAGATTGGAGACGCGCGCACAAATGGTGAACATCGCCCACATGACACTACCAATCAAAAACAGCATATGCCCCTGAAGCAAATTAGGATCTGCTTGGCTAAGACTCTGGGTTAGAAAAGTTCCAATACCAATTACCACCAAGGTTAAACCAACAATTCGATGACGACTTAATGGCTGCTTAAACAGGATGACGGCAATAGCGGATACAAACAAAGGTAAGGTGCCAGGAACTAGGGCGCTACCATCCGATACTGGAGCCAATGTCATTCCGGTACCCGCTACAAGTAAATAGGGGAGACCACTGCCAATAAACATGCCGATCAGATAGCGTTTGGGCACCGCCATGATCTGTTGTCTCGCTTTGTAAACAATAGGAAGTAGGATCACACAAGGGATCAGAAAACGGGTCAGTGCAATATCCGCTGTCAGTAGCTCAGAATGAGCCCCACTGCGTAATGAAAGAAAAAATCCTGACCAGAGTAAAAGTGTGGCAACCATTGCCAGATATCCAGAAACCATATCCATATGTGACCTTAAAAGTAGTTGTTAACATTATGGAATGTATATCGAGGTGAAATCTGGCAATATTGACTGATGATTCAAAAAGTTTTGACTGATTCAGTTAAAATTGTGCCAATAATTGATCGAAATATGCGTGAATGACGATGGACAGAATTGATAAACACATTTTGCGACTCTTACAGCAAGACGCTCGTCAGGCGACAGCGGAAATTGCAGATAAGGTGGGGCTGTCTGCTTCACCATGTGCTCGCCGAATCAAAAGATTGGAGGAGCAGGGTATCATTGCCAATTATCGCGCCACACTCAACAAGGATTTGATTGGCGTCGGTATGACCGTATTTGTTGAAGTGAGCCTTAACAACCACCAAGCCGCTAGCATCGATGACTTTGAACATGCAATTCAAGAAATGGATGAGGTTATCAGTTGCCATGTCGTGTCGGGAGCGTATGACTATCTGTTAGAAGTTGTCAGTCATGATTTAGCGGGCTATGAGTCCTTTACTCGTAAACTTCAACGCTTGGAGAACGTTAAAGATATTCATACTCACTTAGCCATCAGGCAGGTCAAAGGCGGGAGCGAACTGCCTATTTTTAAGTGACAGCGTTAACTCGCTTGACCTCGTTGACGTTTTCCGTCGGCACACTGTTTTTGATACCTAGTGGTACAAAAGTTACGAGCGTGATGACGGCGATAATCTTCAGCACTTGCTTTTGCTTAGTGAGATCGAGAATCGCCTCGTCGTTCAAATTTGGTAATGTCTTGCCCATAACCATTACACCTTTATGACCGCTTTAGATGTTTATTGTTTAACTTTAAACGTAATCATAAAGATAAATGAAAGCAAATATCTTAGTTGGTTAATCTGGTTTGGTGATGCTACCGAGTTCTAGAACGGGAGCTACATCAATATCCTCTGCGTTCATCATCGATGAAATTCGCTGTACAGAGGAAAGCAACAGTGATTGCTCCCACTCTTCTAGTTTCTGAAATTTAGTGATGAAACTTTGCTGCAGCGGAGTCGGCGCATTATCCAGTACGTTCTTGCCTTGGTCAGTCAGATGGGCATGGACTTTCCGTTTATCTTTACTATTACGCACACGCTGCACCAGCCCATTGCGCTCCAGCCGGTCAAGAATGGTGGTGGCCGTTGCTTGGCTCATGTTGGTATGGTCAGACAACTGACGAATAGTGACATCGCCTAACTCTTGAATCGAA
The DNA here is from genome assembly GCF_050113735.1 of Vibrio sp. TRT 2004. Lineage (NCBI taxonomy): Bacteria > Pseudomonadati > Pseudomonadota > Gammaproteobacteria > Vibrionales > Vibrionaceae > Vibrio > Vibrio sp. TRT 2004. The sequence continues at coordinate 18,919 of NZ_JBNJOH010000040.1, forward strand.
CGCATGAGTATTAATTGCGGTCCGGTTAAACCTGACTCTTTGCTCAGTTTTTTAGAGTGTAAATCTATCGCTCGAATGATCTGGCGAATGGAAATTAGGACTTCTTCGTGCTTCTCCAATGCGCTTCCTCACTGGTTCGATAAAAGAAGGGAAAATACATCAAATGTCACTCTAGATAAAGCCTCCAGTCTCACAAATCAGCATGACCACTATTCCATTATCAGTAAACCATTTCATTTAAATTGTTTAGTGTACAAAGTGTTTTTCTTGCAGTATTTCATCTTTGCGAGCAAATAATGACCACTCAAATGCCGGTTTGATAAAACATTGCTCATTTATTAGCATATTACTGGATTGAAACGACGAAAAATGTACAATGATGAGAATTGTATCCAGTTGCAGAATGATGAAATTGTTTTTAACTCTAACTATTTTGTTGATTGGGCAACGGTTACTCATTAAAGAATAGATGCAGAGAGGAAGAATGACTAAAGGCATAGATAAGTACAGTATTGACAGTACCGACTATACAATCGGTCAGGATAACGTGCAGAAATGGGGATTTGACGTTCACAATCCAGTCTTTGGATGGAGTGCGAGTCTAATTGCCCTGTTTTTGATTGCCGTGTTGGTCATGGATGCGGAATCAGCCAAGGCGACACTGGATGGCATCAAGTGGCAGATCATTGGCAACTTTGATTGGCTGTTTATCTGGTCTGGGAACATTTTCGTGATTTTTTGTTTAGCTTTGATCGTATCGCCGCTAGGTAAAATTCGCTTAGGTGGCAACGAGGCTACAGCAGACTACTCATACCTGTCTTGGCTATCGATGTTATTTGCCGCCGGTATGGGTATCGGTCTCATGTTTTGGAGCGTTGCGGAACCAGTCGCTTATTTTACAGGTTGGTATGAAACGCCATTGGGTGTTGAAGCGAATTCGCCTGAAGCCGCTAAGCTTGCCTTGGGCGCAACTATGTTCCACTGGGGGCTTCACCCATGGGCAATCTACGGTGTTGTTGCATTATCGCTGGCTTTTTTCGCTTATAACAAAGGGCTACCACTTTCCATTCGTTCGATTTTCTATCCGTTACTTGGCGATAGAGCGTGGGGTTGGGCAGGTCATGTTGTCGATATCTTAGCGGTACTCGCAACCTTGTTTGGTCTAGCGACATCTTTGGGGCTGGGAGCACAGCAAGCAGCAAGTGGTATTCACCACGTGTTTGGCATTGAGTCAGGTTTAGGCTTGCAGGTAGTTGTGATCACGGTTGTAACCTTGTTGGCTGTCGTCTCTGTTGTACGTGGTATCGACGGTGGAGTTAAGGTCATCAGTAATATCAACATGCTTGTTGCCTTCCTATTACTCATTTTAGTGGCCCTTATCGGCTATGCGATTGTTGCAGGGAATATTGGCACGACATTTATGTCGTACGTGGAGAATATCATTCCATTAAGTAATCCACATGGACGAGAAGACGAAGCTTGGTTTCAGGGGTGGACAGTATTCTACTGGGCTTGGTGGATCTCATGGTCGCCATTTGTAGGTATGTTTATTGCGCGTGTTTCTAAAGGACGTACAGTTCGTGAGTTCATCACAGCAGTCTTGCTTGTCCCGACAGCGGTGACGTTACTGTGGATGTCGACCTTTGGCGGCATGGCAATAGATCAGGTCATCAACAATGTGGGTGAGCTTGGTAGCGAGGGTCTGACGGACGTGTCTCTGGCCATGTTCCAAATGTTTGATGTGTTGCCGTACGGTTCAATTCTATCTGTGATTGCCATCATTCTGGTTTTGGTGTTCTTTATTACCTCTTCAGATTCTGGCTCGTTAGTGATTGATAGCATCACGGCTGGTGGTAAGGTTGATGCGCCTGTCATTCAGCGCGTCTTTTGGGCCTTTATGGAAGGCGCGATTGCTGTCGCACTATTATGGATTGGTGGCTCTGAAGCGGTTCAGGCATTACAGGCAGGGGCGATCTCTACGGCGCTACCGTTTACGATAGTTCTTCTGTTGATGTGTGTAAGCCTACTCATGGGTATGCGTACTGAGCGTTAATAAGTGATAAAACGGCATAAAAACAGAAAAGGGACGCTTGCGTCCCTTTTCTGTTTTATACGCAATTTAGGCAATCTCATCTTTGCCACTGTTCTCTTGGTTAAGCTCAGATTTACACTGTTAATTATTCTCAGGTTTACGCGTCACACATACTGGTATTTGAGCGATAAACTCGTTACTGTGGCTGATAATTGTACAATCAAAGGCAAAGTGCCTTGTTTGTAAACGTCGTGAAGTCAGGGAGGAATAAGGAATGAGTTATCTAGTGGAAGGTACGTGTCAGTGCGGTCAGGTGAGTTACCAATTGCACCAGCCACCTAAGATGGTATTAGCATGCCATTGTCGAGAATGCCAAAAACTTGCGACGGCTCCTTTTAGTGTGACTGCCATTGTTGCGACCCAAGATATTGAATTTAAAGGCGAGCTAAAGGAGTGGCAGCGAATGGCAGAGAGCGGCAACAAAAATTATGCGAAGTTTTGTGCTCAATGTGGGAACCGGGTCTATCACTTCAACCCAGATGATCCATCAACAATAAAGCTTAAATTGAAATCAAGCAGCGATTCGGATCATCATGTGTTTGAGCCGACAGTGCATGTCTGGGTCAGTGAAAAACAGGATTGGTATGAGATTCCGCAAGGCGTTAAGTGTTTCGACAAACAGCCATAGCGCGGTGTGATTGGTTGAATGCCGGTTTAGCAAAAATGAAAACGCCCAAGCAGAATGCTTGGGCTTAATTATATCTGATTCACTTAACCACGCATCATTGCGCAAGCGTATGCCGTCATGAATGCCGGTTCTTGGTATTGTTTAAGACCCGTATCCTTAAACTGGATACCGAGTGGGTTTCGCTTCAGGCTCTCTTTGATGTCAGTTGGAGAAACAACTTTCACTTCCACATCATCAATAAGCTGGATTGCTGCTTCTAATTTGAAACCAACGGCACCACCAGCAAATTTGCCTTTTGTTTGACGTTGACGAATGACAACTTTTTCAATCTTGTAGTCTTGAATTAGCTTAGCAAATGAGAACTGGAATTTCTTCACTTCTTGCGTGTCGTTAGCATTGCCTATGCTTAGCTTTGCTACGCGGCAGTCTGGCAAGTGGACTACGCTGTCGGCATGTGAAAGAAGGCAGATTACTGCGTCGTTACCTTGAAGTTCTACACCACAAATTTTCATGTTATTACCTGATCGTTTCTGAGCTGGCTATTATATCCGGCATCGGTAACATATCGACTATTTTATTTAGCAATAATCGAGATAGGGTTGCCCACTCAGTGTAGGCGAGTCATTACTTTCCATTGACTAATGATTCATGACTGGTTAGGGACAGAGAGCACCTTGCTCAGCGACCTGATCAATCATGTAATCATTGCGTAGGTTTCTGTAGACAACTGCGTGCCAGACTTGACCATTCTCAAGTGTAAACTCAATGGCGTAATTGACACCATTAACCACCTGAGTACGTACTTCATTGACTTGTTTCAAAGGGGAAGTGGTATTCATTTGTGCCATAACAGTATCAATGGCTTGCTGCGCTTCGGGAGTGATTTGAGAAACGGACCAACCTCCAGGCATAGATTTCGATTGGCACATAGCGGTCACTGGACGGGTAGGTTGTTCATTTTTGCTGCTTTGGCTACACCCAAATAGGGCGGTTAGCGTCAACACAGACGTAAAGATAACTTTGTTCATTGTTATACCCTTAGATCGGAGACAGATAAATTGATTTAATCAGAGCTGCACAGTCCAGAAGATCTGATATGCAGCGAGTATAGCTTTCGAGCGTTAAACAAAGTCAAGACAGTGCAATAAAAAAAGCCGCAATAGTGACCTAGAGCGGCAAGGCAGGGGGGAGATTAACCTTTTTTACTTTCGCGGTACTGGTATTGGTAATCGATATCAAGCACGGCTTTGTACTCAATATTGCCAGGGCTACGAGCAAATTCGTCGACTGAAACCGTCATATCACTGAGTTTGACGCTAGGAGTAATAACATTGCTTTCTGTGATTGGCAGCGCGATTTTTAGTTCAGCGCTGTTCATTGATTTCATCTCATCCACGAGGTTAAACGCCGCATCATAGGCTTGCTGCTTGCTTGCGTAAGCATCAGTAGTCACACTGGTATTTGACGTAACCGTATTAGTGCTAGCAAAAACTGATGCACTCATAACGATCGAAGCTAATAAAATCACTCTTTTCATAGTTGTTTCTCCTGATGGGTAACCTTCGCCAAATAGATTACGCTTCGAAGGGTAAGGAGTCTGTCAGGCAATGTAAGATTAATCCTAGTTTTCGTAAAGCTTACCTTTACGTTACTAACCGTTAGGAAACAGTGTGAAAAAATGCCCTATTTGCTGGCACGATTGTCACGTTAAAGTGATGGGATAGTGGTTGCCGTCTTATCGCGACTCTGGACAAAAATTAATCGGCGTATGAGGTGATTGGTAATCACAACAGATTGTTTTTATTATAATGACAGTAGAAATGATCCAAGTTGGTCTCGAAGTTGCTAGATAGATTACCGCAGACACAGAGGAAGATTGTGTCTATGGTAATAATAATGGTTCTAGCAGTGCGTTGCGTAGGAAGAAGCAATGAAAAAACTCGCATTACTATTGGTAATTTGTTTGTCCCTAATCGGTTGTAGCTCTAAGTTTGTCTACAACAACATGGATTGGTTGTTGCTGGAGTATTTAGATGACTATGTTGAGTTAAACGATGAACAGGAAGAGTTAGTGAGTCAGAAGGTGGCGGTTCTTAGTGAATGGCACCGACGTGAAGAAATCCCTAATTATATCGAGCATCTTGATGAGCTTATCGAGATAGAACCGAGCACATTTACACTGCAACAACTCGAACAGCAAGAGATAAAGTTTCACAACCATTCTCAGCGTCTTGTGACGAGAGTTGCCCCCGAACTGTATTCTGTTGCGCGTGAGTTGTCTGACAGTCAAGTCGGACAGCTTATGGACAGTATTCGTGTTCGTCATACCAAATACAAAAAAAAATACCAGCCACTGAGTGAACCAGAAGTAAAACAACGTTACCGAGAGCGAATAGAAGAGAATCTCGAAACATGGATAGGTGATCTCACCGACCAACAGCAAAGCTTGCTCGATGAATGGGTGGCAGCGCTTTACGTTACATCACATGACTGGATTGATCATCAGACCAAGATGCGCATAGAGATGAACGCATTACTGACCAATCGACTTGATATCAACAAGTTTCAACCAGAGTTTAACAAGCTAATGTTCAATCCTGATAGCTTCTATGCGCCAGAGTTGGAACAGAAAATCGACCACAATAAACAGATCGCGAATCAGTACTTGGTCAAAGTCATCAACACCATGACCACAAAGCAGACTCAATACTACCGAGATGAGTTACGGGACTGGAAAGCAATCGCGTTAGATATTCAGTAGCTTGAGCACAAAATTTACTCATCTCTATTTGTTCAATGGAAAGAGCAGGTTAGAGTAGTTAACCCCTAATAAAAACTCGTAACCAAAATGGAATGGATTCTACTATTTGGCGCTGGTGTTCTGGGCGGTATACTTAACAGCATTGCGGGCGGTGGAAGCTTTATCACGTTTCCTGCACTCATGTTTGTTGGTGTACCTCCTGTGATTGCTAATGCGACCAATACCTTCGCGGCATGCGCCGGTTATATCAGCGGTACCTACGGATTTCGTCAGGACATCGCTCAGTCGGCTAGTGCATTGAAATCAATGATCTTCTTCAGTCTCCTTGGCGGTGCCATTGGCGCTTACTTGCTTCTCAGTGTGTCTGAGCAGCAGTTTTTAGTCGCCATTCCATGGCTGCTACTGTTTGCTACCTTGCTATTTGTTTTTGGCAATAAAATCAGTCATTGGGTCAGTCTAGCGGCGAGAACGGCGTCGTTGAGTCCGATGTGGGCGGTGATATCCATTACGTTGTTATTGATTCTGGTTTCCGCCTATGGGGGATTCTTCAATGCTGGACTGGGCGTTATCGTCCTCAGCTACTTAGTCTTGGCCGGACATAACGATATCAACCAGATGAACGGCCTGAAATTGCTTATCTCATCATGTGTTTCAATCATTGCCATTGTCGTGTTCGTTCTTGATGGCGCGATTGATTGGCCTAGAGGCTTTGCTGTGATGTTAGGAACGCTTTCGGGGGGCTATGTTGCCGCTCGTGTATCGCGAAAAGTGGAGCAGGTTTACGTGAAAGGGTTTGTCGCCTTGTCGAGCATAGTGATGACCGTCTATTTCTTTGTTGATGTCTATTGGTAACGCGTCGACTAGCTCATTGCGGAGTGTCACATACCGAGTTATTTTGAGTTTGATTTAGGTTTATTTAGCTTACATTACGGCATAATGAATTGGTCAAAACATGGCCGATTAATGTTTTAGCCATGTCCCTTTGTTGATACTTAGGAGGCGTTATGAACAGAAAACTAGGCAGAGTAATGTCAAGCAGTCGCATGATTACCTTCATCGCATTTCTTGCCGCGACGTTTGCATGGATCCTGAGCATGCCAGCTCTTTTTACCGTGTCGGTGATCGCACTGATTGCCAGTTTTGCTCTCTATGTCACCGATAAGTTCAAAGGAAACGATAAACAGAAGAGCGCCTAATGGCGCTCTTGCCGTTTCCATTTTGGAAAGGATGTCTTTCCCAAGTTCATTAACCATGTGTAATACAATACTTGTAGGAGATAAATAAAAGGAGGTTATTCACTTTGCCTTACACAAAGCCAGCACTGTACTGGCCTAGAGGATAAAACATATATGCTCACACACTACTCACCCATCGCCTTTGAAAAAACACCGCTAATTGATGAAAGAGATCTGTTTATTGCGTCTAATGTTCAGTCGTTGGAAGATTTCTTAAAAACGGAGTTATCCGGAGGTCGGCATATCTATTGCTCTTTCTCTCAATCACACCTCGATTGGAGTGTAATAAGGAACATCAAACATCGCGAGATAAAAAGCATCGGCTTTGTCGATGGTCAAACTTTGGTTCGTCGATAAACGGTTTGATACGACTTATATCTACAGTACCTCTCAACGCTGAGAGGTATGGCTCTTTTTACCTTATCCGATTTTCGACGTATTCTCCTCTTCTCAATCCTTAGCTATTGCGCCAATCTTTGCAATTTACCGTGTACAGTTTTCAAATTAGAGACGTTGGTTAAATTAACATAAAAATAATTTCAAAGATTTAGATAAAAGCATTCTAATTAGTCCTATTGGGTTATTAAGGTTAATTATTGCTGTGTTAATATAAATTAACTAAAGTTAATCATGAACTTTATGGTAGCCTTAAGTCCGAATGAAATTTTTTATGTCATTTCTTTGAATTGTATTTCTTTATTTTGAATTATATTTCTTTATAAAGATATGGTATAAATTATCTCAATTAATCTCACTTTTCTGGTGACTGTATGAACGGAATGAAGTTTAGTGAAATAAAATCAGAGTTGGAAGGACTCAATGACCATCAGCTCCGAAACATCAAGCACGAAGTTGACAAAATCCTGAGTGAAATGGAGAAGTCCGGGCAATTACTCTCAGATGAAGAGCTGGATTTCATCAGTGAGCTTTATAAGGATGAAAATTACTATTAGTCGTACGTTTGACAGGGACTTTGCACCAACTCATCCATCAGCCTCTTACATCGAGATCCACTGGGATTCGCTGCCAACCATTGATGCTTGCTCTTATCCTACAATCCACCAATAGTTTAGTGCCTTTTATCTTTGAACTACGCAATAGCTAGTATTCGTACGGAACAAGGGCATGAATAGGGAACGCTTGACGGATATATTTTAAATCGATAGTTTATCGATAAATATCGTTATTAGTTTGCAATGATTTATTAATAAAAAAAGCCAATAATATACCTAATAAAGCAATATTCTATTTTCTTTCCTTTTTATTTGCGCATATGGCATTTTGATAAGTGATTGTTTTGCATTAATTATAGTAGTGAATTAGTGAGTAATGATGAATTCGCTGGATGAACCGATAATAAAAAAGCCGATTTGATTACCAAATCGGCTTTGCGGCAAATTTAACTTAGATTACACATCGTAAGTTGTAGAGGCTGTATCGCCGCCTGTACCAGTCCAGTTAGTGTGGAAGAACTCACCACGTGGACGGTCAATGCGTTCGTAGGTGTGAGCACCGAAGTAGTCACGCTGCGCTTGCAGAAGGTTAGCTGGCAGGCGAGCTGTTGTATAACCGTCTAGGAAAGAGAGAGCAGAGATGGTACAAGGCATTGGGATACCCGCTTCCAATGATTTTGCTGCAACTTTACGCCAAGCGCTTAGGCTATTTTGTAGAATGCCTTTGAAGTAATCGTCTGAACCTAGGAACGCGATGTCAGGGTTCGCTTCATAAGCATCACGGATGTTACCTAGGAAAGCAGAACGGATGATACAACCGCCACGCCACATTAGCGCTACGTTACCGTAATTTAACTCCCAGCCGTTCTCGTTTGACGCTTCACGCATTAGCATAAAGCCTTGAGCGTAAGAGATGATCTTAGACGCAAGTAAAGCTTGGCGAAGTGCATCAACCCACTCTTGCTTATCCCCTTCTACTGGTGTGATAGTTTTGCCGAATAAAGATTCTGCTTCAACACGCTGATCTTTTAGCGCAGATAGGCAGCGAGAGAAAACGGATTCAGAGATTAGCGTCAGTGGAATGCCTAGGTCTAGTGCGTTGATACCCGTCCATTTACCGGTACCTTTTTGACCAGCAGTGTCTAGGATCTTCTCTACTAGAGGCTCACCGTCTTCGTCTTTGTAGCCTAGGATATCAGCCGTGATTTCTACTAGGTAGCTATCCAATTCGGTTTTGTTCCACTCAGCGAATACCGCTTGCATCTCGTCAGCAGACATACCTAAGCCATCTTTCATGAACTGGTACGCTTCAGTGATAAGCTGCATGTCGCCGTATTCGATACCGTTGTGAACCATTTTAACGAAGTGGCCAGCACCGTCGTTACCAACCCAGTCACAACAAGGCTCGCCCGCGTCAGTTTTAGCAGAGATGCTTTGGAAGATAGGTTTTACCGCTTCCCATGCTTCAGGAGAACCACCCGGCATGATCGAAGGTCCAAAACGAGCACCTTCTTCACCACCAGAAACACCTGTACCGATAAAGTGAATGCCTTTTTCACGTAGTGCAGCAACACGGCGGTTAGTGTCTGGGTAGTTGGTGTTACCACCATCAATGATGATGTCACCTTTCTCAAGAAGTGGTGCTAGCGCTTCGATAAATGTATCTACAACTTCACCTGCACGTACCATGAGCATCACTTTACGCGGTGTTTCTAGTTTCTCAACTAGCTCTTCTAGTGAATAAGCACCAATGATGTTAGTACCTTTCGCTGGGCCTTCTAGGAACTCGTCTACTTTCGCAGCAGTACGGTTGTGAGCAACCACTTTGAAACCATGGTCGTTCATGTTTAGGATAAGGTTTTGCCCCATTACTGCTAGGCCAATTACACCGATATCACCTTTCATTATTTCTCTCCAATTTTCTATTTACGCGCTCGCATTACGCGATTTTTGCTGCTGCGTCTGAATCTAAGTACCATTCCGTTAGACCAGTTTTTGACTGGATTTTTGATGCTGGATAAGGCAGCTCATTCGCCGGAGTAGTATGAATTTCGTTTACAATGTCAACTTTGCCTGCACCAAGTACGAGGTAGCTGATGCGTTTCGCTGCTTCCAACACTTTTGCGGTTTTTGAAACGCGAATTTGTCCTGACTCAGGGTGAGAGGCAAGCACAGATAAGTTCTCATCCTGGTAATTTGTTTGATTTGGGAACAGGGATGCAGTGTGACCATCTGCCCCAACGCCGAGTAGAATCCAGTCAAACACAGGAGTGCCATTTTCACATGGAATCACGGCAGCCATTTCTTCAGCAAAGCGTTTTGCTTCAACGGCTGGCTCATCTTCGCCGCGAATACGGTGGATGTTTTCGCGAGGAAGATTGACTTGGCTAAACAGTAAGGCGTTGGCCTCGCCATAGTTGCTTTCTACATCGTCTGGTGCGACACAGCGCTCATCACCCCACCAGAAGTGCAGGTTGTTCCATTGAATGGATGTCGCGTAAGTGTCACTTGCCAATAGTTTAAATAGCATCTTCGGCGTGCTACCGCCAGAGAGTGAAATATGGACAGGTCGGCCAAGTTCGCTATAGGCTTTCATGTCGTCAGCTAAGCTTGCCACCACTTGTTCAGCGGTTGGAAAAATCTTGTGATTAATCATAGTTCACAGTAATCCGTGTCAGTTAAGTTTTTACAAGGGAAGCGCCATGCACGATTGTCACGTTGCAGTAAGTCATCAGACTCTTTTGGTCCCCATGTACCACAAGCGTAACCAAATAGAGCTTGTGGGTCTTGTTTGAAGTCTAGAATCGGTTGAACGTATTTCCAGCACGCTTCGACCGCATCGCTACGAGCAAACAGCGTCGCATCACCGTTTAGTGCATCAAGCAGTAAACGCTCATAGGCCGTCAGCATTTGCGTTTCTTGCAGAGAAGCATAATGAAAGTTCATTTTCACTTCTTTGGCATGGAAACCCGCGCCTGGTTCTTTTAAACCAAAGCTCATTTGGATGCCTTCGTCTGGCTGAATACGAATGATCAGTTTGTTTTCTGGCGCATTTTGACCAAACACTGGGTGCGGTGTCTGTTTGAAATGGATAACCACTTCCGTGACACGTGTTGGGAGACGCTTACCTGTGCGGACATAGAAAGGCACGCCATTCCAACGCCAGTTGTTGATGTACGCTTTCAGGCCAACGTAAGTCTCAGTGCGCGAATCTTCGGCAACACCTGGCTCATTACGGTAGCTTGGTAAAAATTCACCACGTACATCCGATTCAGTGTACTGACCAAGAACGAGGTTGTTACGTAGATCGTCTTCTTCAAGCGGTTTTAGACACTGAAGAACTTTAACCACTTCATCACGCATTGAGTCTGCATTGATTTGTGCCGGTGGTTCCATACCGACCATAGCAAGGACTTGCAGCAAGTGGTTTTGGAACATATCACGAACAGCGCCCGAGCCGTCGTAGTAGCCACCACGCTCTTCCACACCGAGGAATTCCGCGCCTGTGATTTCAACATAGTCGATGAAGTTGCGATTCCACAATGGTTCAAACATTGCGTTGGAGAAGCGGAATACCAATAAGTTCTGTACTGTTTCTTTACCTAGGTAATGGTCAATACGGTAGATTTGGTGCTCTTGGAAGTGCTCATGAATTTCTTTATCGAGTTTTCGCGCAGAAGCCAGATCATAGCCAAACGGTTTTTCGATGATTAGGCGTTTCCAACCGTCATCTTCATTGTTCAAACCGTGTGCAGCAAGGCTGGCTGGAATGATGCTGTATAGGCTTGGTGGCGTTGCTAGGTAGAATAGCGTATTGCGTTGCTCGAACTGATAATGGTCTGCCAATTGGTTGAGACGCGACGACAGTTTAGAGTAATCAGAAGTATCCGAGGTGTTGATCGCTTGGTAATGCAGATGGTTGATAAAAGCATCTAATGTTGCTGGCTCAGTTTTCTCCATTTCCTGAAGAGAACGTTTTAGCTTTTCACGGTAAGACTCATCGCTGTATTCCGTACGACTTACGCCGAGGATAGCGAAGTTCTCAGGCAGCTGTTTGTTTGAGTAAAGGTGATATAAAGCAGGGATCAACTTACGATAGGTTAAGTCGCCCGAAGCACCAAAAATAACGATGCTGCTGTTTTCTGGTATTACCATCATCTTTCCCTTAGAAACGAGGTAGTTAGCATGTGCCTAGGAGGTTGGCATTTAAGTAGACCAACCCTATCAACGACACCTCAAATTATAAAACTGGTCTTGCCTATTAAACTGATAGGCAAAAGCCAATAAAGCGTGCCAATTCTTTCATTTGTCAGCGGGGCTGACGCCAAAAAACGGAGCTCAATGCTCAGATGGCAGCGTATTGTCTATGACTCTTTGATATACATCAACCTTTGAGAGGGCAATCGATTAAATATTGACTCATTGGTGAGCTAACTTGTTGAAAGTTATAGCTAGAGCATGATTTTGCGTTTCGAGATAAAAATGACGCATTTACTCTAATTTGGTTCGCAAATTGTTGGAGTGTTTAGAAATGGGATTTTAGGAAGCTTTTCACTCTTTTGATATGTGCTCCACGGTCAATCTCACCCAACTGATTTGGTGATAAAAACATCTCTGCGTATTGTTGATCGATGTGTTGTTCAAGAAAAATCAGATATAGCTTAGGATCAATGTGTCCCGTTGTTGCCATCTCCGTCATGATTTCTAAAGATTCAGATAGAGTTTTGGCTTTTTTGTACGGCCTATTGCTTGAAGTCAGAGCTTCAAAGACATCGGCAATCGCCATAACACGTGCGGGAATGGATAGTTGTTCTTGGAATAAACCTTTTGGATAACCTTTGCCATCCATTCGCTCATGATGTCCTCCTGCGATTTCAGGAATATTTTTGAGATGGTCCGGGTAGGGAAGACGATTGAGCATCATGATGGTCTGAATGATATGGTCATTGATAATAAAGCGCTCTTCATCGTTCAGGGTCCCTCTCTGGATGGAGAGGTTATAGAGTTCGCCACGATTGTACTTGTAATCGCCTGGTACCAATACAAACTCCTCTTGCCAAAAATCCTGTGGTTTAGTGTTACTCTGCCACTCAATGAGATGCACTTGTTTGTCGGCGAGGATTGACTCTTCAACGGGTAAATCGCTAGGCTTTCCGGCACGTTGTTTTTCTATCCATGAGACACCAGCTTGGTCATCTAACGTCCTTGTCCATTTATAGGCACTGATTTTCTTGAGGCGTTCTAGAGCATCCTGACTCATATTTTCACCACCGATATTACATTCAGCAATGAAGAGAGCAAATCATCTTGAGGTGTCGCTTCAGCGAGTAACAAGCGGGTTTTGTTGTTTAAGCTAACTGGCGTTAACGTCACTGACCAATTCTGGTCATCGTGCTCAAGCGTTTCGTAAATAATTTGGCTCGAACTACGGTTGATGACGGTTCTAAATACGCTGTCTTTGAGTAAATCAACACTGGGGCGGCCGTCGTCACTCTGTTCCATGCCAACATTGTGATGGGCCAATATGTTGAATTTATTGTCAAATAGAGTCAGCTTGGTATTTTCCGAATGTCCCATTCGACTGATTTGTTCAGAGAGCGAAGTTAAGGTGAAATCTGCTCCAACGACGCTCTTACTATCCGGCGAACGACGCGATAGTGTAACTCCGTTGGTCTTCAGAAAGTAAAAAAAATATGGCTCAGTGAGTCGTATTTCGCCATCTAGGTCTGCATTGGAGAACCACGGACGAGTGCGTGGATCAAACTTATTGTCATTGCTTTGGCGCTGTCCAACATTGCGGAAACTGCCATCAAGGAAGGTAAAACGATTGAGACCAGACGGATTGGTCGTGTTGATCATCAGCGCGGCTTTGTCTGGTGCATCAAATCGTTCTCGGTCGCCATTGGTTCTAAGGGCGCGAATCAGTGTGAGGTCACCAGAATCGTTAGCATAGAAAAGTGCGACGACTCCTGGGTTGCGTTGAAAAATCAAATGGAGGGAGGCGAGGAAAAGTTGATGTTTTTCAGGTGCCTGATGGTCATCAATTGATCTACTCATCGCCATAAAATCGAGAGTGGTAAGAATCGGCCCCGCTTTGACCTGGAACGTTGATTCCAGCTGTCGAGCGTTTTCACTGCTGAGTTCTTTCGCACTTCCGGTTAACAAATCCTGAGCATGTCGGTAACTGATGGCAATAAGAACCGAGCCCACTAATGTCGTGAGAACCAGAAATAGAGTAGTGATATGAATACTTAGGGAGTAACGACGCTTTCTCATGATCTGTCCAGTAGCAAGTACATTCTAAGTATTGAACAAACTGGCGATGATGCAAAAAAACTACTTCATATTGATGTTTTTATTATTGAAAGCCTTTAGGAGTGGGTTTCGGTGGACTTAAACAGGGGAGAGTTGATAGGCTAATGTCGTTGTTGAACTGGGTGATCGGCAGTTTTTAGACTTCTTAGCGTTACGTGGTCGCGAGGTTATCGAAGACTTTAAACCGTTATAAGTTGATACAAATTTACGCTCATGTGTGCGGAATAAATTCAGTACACTTTGTCCTCATTTCCCCGAAATAAAGAATAAATACAATGAAAAAATTGGTTCCTGTATTCGCGTTAGTTATGTCAGCTCAAGTGTTTGCGAGTGATTTCGATTTGAAAGCGACCATGAAACAGATGAAAGTCGAGTTCAAACAGGCCGCTCAGGCAGAGGAAATCACCCAAATGAAATCCGCAGTTGCTAATCTCTCGGAGTTAATCGAACAGTCGAAACAGGGTGAATACCCGCCAGAGAAAACCGATCTTTACCTTGAAGGCTTTAATAAGCTTTCTGTTGCGTTGGACTCTATTGAGGCGAAATTAGAGGCTGGTAACTTAGAAGCGGCCAAAGCGGAGTTAAAACGCGTCGATGATTTACGTGCTGAGTATCATGATAAGCGTAATCCAAGCATCTGGAGCAAGCTATTTGGCTAAAAGGCTCAAGGCCATACTGTAAGGGTAAAAAACCATGATCAATGTTAGGTTTTTTATCGTAGGTTACTGAGTTTGTTAGCAGAAGGTTATATATTTGCGCTCTAACTATTGAGAGTGACAATGATCAGAGCGTCTTATTTTAAGCGAAGCATGTTAATCGCAAGTGCCCTTAGCTGGGTGCTTGTGACATTGATGCCTGTTATAAACGCCCATGGTGCCAATGCCGGGGTGTGGGCGACGCTCTGTACTATCAATGGTTTTGAGCTGGTTCAAGTTGAAGAAGGTACGGTAGAAACCCAACACAGCAAACCTTGTCCATTTAGTCACTTTTCCAGCTTTCATCAGGATTCTCTTCCAACACCCCAACACGCACGAAGATCGACATTAGCGACGATGGATTCGTACACTTATTTGGCTCTAAGTGAACGTTTTCAATTTGCTATCCCACGCGCTCCGCCCGCGGTTCTTTTTTCCAACTTTATCGATATCTCATAATAATTAGGCTTAAAGCCACTAAGTAAAGTTAATGCTCAGCGATTAGCCTCGACATGATTCGAGGTGCGACGCTGTGCGTCTTAAAAAGGAAAATATAATGCTGGGTAGTCAGTTTGAGACTCAACCTAAGGAACACGCACGCTCATCAAAAAGTCAGCAATCCATTGAAAAGAAAAACGCTAAAGCACGCTATTTCCTCGCTTGGCGTTGGCACTTCTATGCTGGCTTATTCGTTATCCCGTTTATGTTAATGCTAAGTCTCACCGGTATAGTGATGCTGTTTGATGATGAGATTGAACATTTTCGTTACGGCGAAATTTTAACGGTTACTCCGCAAGAGACGGTTCAATCTGTGTCGAAGCAGATGCAAGCCGTTATTGCTCAATATCCCAAAGCCAGAGTGACGCAGTTTATCGCGGCTTCAGAAGCGACGGTCGCCAATCGGTTTAACGTTCGATTAGCAGATGGAAAATCATTGTTAGTGGCGGTTAACCCCTACACAGCAGAAGTGTTAGGCGAAATTGATCGCAGCAACAGTTGGTACCAGTTGGCGAACGATATTCACGGAACCTTACTCATTGGAACGTGGGGAGACTACTTGATTGAAGTGTCCGCCAGTTTAGGAATTCTTTTATTGGTATCAGGGATATACCTATGGCTGCCAACAGACAACGCGGCCAAAGCAGGCTTTCTTAAGGTGAGATTAACCAGCGGTACACGTACCATGTTGCGAGATCTTCACGCAAATCTAGGAGGTGTGCTTTCGATTGTGCTGCTGCTATTTTTGCTTTCTGGCCTCGCTTGGGCTGGAGTGTGGGGAGCGAAAATGGTCCAAGGCTGGAACACCTTTCCAACCTATTATACATGGGGTGAAAAGCCACAATCCGTTCAGACTCACGCCAGTTTAAATCATGGAAGTGAAGAAGAGCTGCCTTGGAATCTTGAGCAAACGCCGTTACCACAGTCGCAAAACCATCATGGCGGCCATGAACACAACGAAGTGAGTTATGATGCCAGTAACACGATGGATATCGATAGTGTGATATCTCAGGCGCAGCAACTTGGTTTCAGCCGTTTTAAAGTCTTTTTGCCTCAATCGTCGACAGGTGTCTATACCATTGCGGCGAACTCGATGGCAGGAGATGTGACGGATCCAAGAGAAGACAGAACCACTCATATCGACCAATACAGTGGCAAGGTATTAGTCGATGTGACGTGGCAGGACTACAGCCTAATGGCTAAGTTGATGGCAGTAGGGGTATCCCTCCATCAGGGCGATCTTAGTGTTATCAATAAAGTGCTCAACCTACTGTTCTGTTTGGCATTCATCGCGATTTCAATCACGGGTGCGGTGATGTGGTGGTTACGACGTCCAAGTAAACAGAACAAGTTGGGGGTGCCAGCGCGTTTTGAACAAGAAGGTACTTGGAAGGTGGGGCTGGCGTCCGTTGTGGTGATCAGCCTCTGCTTCCCATTGGCAGGGGTAACGATTATTGCGACCTTGTTGTGTCGTCAGCAGAAGTGCCAGACTGCGCGAATACTTAGCGTGTTAGTCGCGATGAGTTGATGAATACCGCTCTGAGGCTCTCCTCAGGGCGGTATTATTTTTGACTCAGTTGCTCGGTCATATAGTCGATGAATCCACGTAAACGAGCGGGCATGTACTTGGTTTGTGGGTACTGAATTGCTATTGCCCCGTGGTAGTTGCTTTTGATTGTCCAGTCTGGCAAGACTGGAACGACTTGGTTTTGCGCAATCGCATCGGCGATAACAAAGTCATGGAAGATGCCGATACCAAGTGCATTCTTAACCCCTGTCAATCGCATTTGTGAGTGGTTAACTGCGTAGCGTCCGCTAACGGGTACTGAGTGGTACTCGTCTTCTTTAAAAAAGTCCCAGATATGGTCACGGTCGGTTTCTGCTAGGTACAAACAGTCATGTTTTACCAGCTCTGTTGGGTGGGTTGGCATCCCTCGCTGTTCGACATATTCAGGGCTTGCACACAGCACTAAGTTAGTTTTACTCACTTCTCTCAATACCAAATTCTCATCTGGCTTATCGGTGAGTTTGAAAGCGACATCAATTCCATCGCGGATCAAATCTATTTCGCCATCCGCAGCGCGGAGTTTGAGCTGAATGTGCGGGTATTGCTTGAGAAAAGGCACAACGTGAGGCTGAAGCACCGAGTTTAAGAACGCTTCGGGTGCTGCAACGGTCAACGCCCCCGACATTTCTTGATGATCTGAAGTCGAAAGTTCAACGGCTTGCTTGGCGGCGTTAACCATGACCATTGCCTGATCATAAACCTGTTGACCTGAGCGGGTAATGATCAGCTTGCGCGTCGTACGTTCAAACAGTTTCACCGATAGAGAGGTCTCCAATCGAGTCACCAGTTTACTTAGCGCTGAAGGCGTCACCTCAAGCTGCTTCGCCGCAGCGGTAAAGCTTCCTTCGTCAACGATTAAAATAAAACTCGCTAAGTCAGGGAGTAGGGCGATCAGTTTGGTGTTTTTCATAGTGGAGTGTGTTAATGGCAATGATGGGGGGAGTTTAGCGTGATCCTGAGCGACGGTCATCACAAAAGCGTCCAATTTGTGCCTCAAATTCAATAATGTTTTTCCGCTCAACGGGATAATGGAAACAACGTGCTTGAATTACACTTAAGACAGCAGATTTTAGTCTTTAGCAATGCGCTCAAGGCAATCGATAAGCGATATGCTTACAATCATAATAACTAGGAAGGAATTTGAAATGTCTTCTGCATTCTACCAACAGATCCAACAGCAAATTGAAGAAGTAAAAGCGGAAGGCCTTTATAAATCAGAGCGTGTGATCACTTCGCAACAGGCCGCTGCGGTGAAAATCTCAACCGGCGAAGAAGTGCTTAACTTCTGTGCGAACAACTACCTTGGCCTTGCAAATCACCCTGCTCTAATCGAAGCAGGTAAAGAGGGTATGGACGTTCACGGCTTTGGTATGGCATCTGTGCGTTTTATCTGTGGTACTCAAGACATCCATAAAGAACTTGAACAAAAGCTTTCTAAGTTCTTGGGTAAAGAAGACACCATCCTATACACCTCTTGTTTCGATGCGAACGCTGGTCTGTTCGAAACGATTCTAGGTGCAGAAGACGCTATCATTTCTGATGCGCTAAACCACGCCTCAATCATTGATGGTGTTCGCTTATGTAAAGCTATGCGTTTCCGTTACTCAAACAACAATATGGAAGAGCTAGAGCAGCAACTAATCGCAGCAAAAGAAGCTGGCGCTCGTCACATCCTGATTGTGACTGACGGTGTTTTTTCAATGGATGGTGTGGTGGCTAATCTTCCTGCCATCTGTGACCTTGCTGAAAAGTACGGCGCACTGACAATGGTTGATGATTCGCACGCTGTAGGCTTTATGGGCAAAACAGGTGCAGGCACTCACGAGTACCACAATGTTGTAGATCGCATCGACATCATCACAGGCACACTGGGTAAAGCGATGGGCGGCGCTTCAGGCGGTTACACTTCTGGTAAAGCTGAAGTGATCGACTGGCTACGTCAGCGTTCACGTCCATACCTATTCTCTAACTCTGTTGCACCAGCAATCGTCAACGCTTCTATCCGCGTTCTTGACCTGCTTGAAGAGAGTGGTGATCTACGCGACCGCCTATGGGAAAACGCCGCACACTTCCGTGCACGTATGGAAGCGGCTGGATTCACTATGGGTGGTGCAGACCACGCAATTATCCCAATCATGTTAGGCGATGCCAAAGTAGCTGCCGAGTTTGCAGAGCGCGCTTTAGAGAAAGGCATCTACGTGATCGGTTTCTCTTTCCCTGTAGTACCAAAAGGTCAGGCACGTATTCGTACACAAATGTCAGCAGCACACTCTCGTGAGCAGCTAGATCGCGCTATCGATGCGTTTATCGAAGTGGGTCGTGACATGGAGATCATCAAATAATGAAAATCAAAGCACTATCAAAACTAAAGCCTGAACAAGGCATCTGGATGACTGAGGTCGACAAGCCTGAACTTGGTCATAACGATCTTCTGATCCGTATTAAGAAAACCGCTATCTGTGGCACTGACGTTCACATCTACAACTGGGATGAGTGGTCACAAAAAACCATTCCGGTTCCTATGGTTGTAGGTCATGAATATGTGGGTGAAGTGGTTGGCATTGGTCAAGAAGTCCGTGGCTTCGAAATCGGTGACCGCGTATCTGGTGAAGGCCATATTACTTGTGGTCACTGCCGTAACTGTCGTGGTGGACGTACTCATCTATGTCGTAACACAACGGGTGTTGGTGTTAACCGCACAGGTGCGTTTTCTGAGTACCTAGTGATACCAGCATTTAACGCATTCAAAATCCCTGAAGGGATTTCTGATGACCTTGCGTCAATCTTTGACCCATTTGGCAATGCGGTACATACAGCACTGTCTTTCGACCTAGTTGGTGAAGACGTACTGATCACCGGCGCAGGCCCTATCGGTATTATGGCAGCAGCGGTTGCTAAGCACGTAGGTGCTCGTCATGTAGTGATCACGGACGTAAACGAATACCGCCTTGATCTTGCTCGTAAGATGGGTGTGACTCGCGCTGTTAACGTTGCAGAGCAAAAGCTTGAGGACGTGATGGCTGAACTTGGTATGACAGAAGGCTTCGATGTTGGCCTTGAAATGTCTGGTGTACCTTCAGCGTTCAACTCAATGCTACAAACAATGAACCACGGTGGTCGTATTGCCCTATTAGGCATTCCACCATCAGATATGGGTATTGACTGGAACCAAGTTATCTTTAAAGGTCTTGTTATTAAAGGTATCTACGGACGCGAAATGTTCGAAACGTGGTACAAGATGGCGTCATTGATTCAGTCAGGCCTAGATCTCACGCCAATCATCACTCATCACTTCAAAGTTGATGACTTCCAAGCAGGCTTCGACGCTATGCGTAGCGGGCTTTCTGGCAAAGTTATCCTTGATTGGGAATAACCCAATAAACTAAGAATAGCGCTCCGATTGGGGCGCTTTTTGTTTTCAGCCCTAAACCACCTACTTCAGTAGGTGGTTATCATTCAGTGAGGCTTTGCCTGTAGTTCTACCCA
>NZ_JBNJOH010000041.1:0-37540 GCF_050113735.1 Vibrio sp. TRT 2004
GCGAGAAGCGAGAAGCGAGAAGCGAGAAGCGAGAAGCGAGAAGCGAGAAGCGAGAAGCGAGAAGCGAGAAGCGAGAAAATTTGCAAGGTTGACGTTAAGGCGTCAACCTTTTTTCTGTATTTTAGACGTAAGTTCCCAACAAAAAGCTCTGGTTCAGATACCTACCCAGCAGCTATAACGCGCACCTCTCGAAGGACGAAGTCCGTTCTCGGAGCGCAGCGTTCTAAATTCTCGCAGGGCGAAGCCCACTCTAACCCCCTACACCCGATTCAACACCGCTCTCAATTTTAGAGGCTTGACTGGCTTAGGAATAAAACTAAAGCCGTTCGATTTAATACCATACAACATATCTTCGGTACGATCGGCGCTGATGATGACCCCAACAAAACTATCACCTAAACGTAAACGACACTGCTGTAGAACCTCTAGACCCGTGCGCCCATTATCAAGACGGTAATCTGACAATATCACGTCTGGTACCCAGTGCTCGTCTATCGACTGCAAGCAGCCCACCAAATCGATAGCCGTGCGAACATCACAGCCCCAACGTCCGAGCAAGTTATCCATTCCAACCAAGATATCTTGTTCATTATCGACACAAAGAACTTTCAAATGACTAAGGTCAGAGACTGTGGTTGCAACACTCTCTTTAACCGGAGGCAGAACTTTTTCACTGCGTGCTAGCGTAATAGAGAAAACACTTCCCTTGCCCGGCCATGAGCGCATGGTGATTTGATGACCCAGCACATGAGCGATGCCTTTTGATATGGCTAAACCAAGGCCAAGCCCTTGATCTGAACGGACCTGACTACCACGGTTGAACTCCTCGAAGATCTCTTGTTGTTTGTCTTCGTCGATCCCCATGCCGTTGTCCCAAACATCGATTCTCGCTTGCCCCCCAACACGCTTGACGCCAAGCACAACCTTTCCTTTAGGGCTGTAGCGAAATGCGTTGGTCAAAAAGTTTTGCACCACTCGGCGCAGTAGCTTAGGGTCTGACTGAACCAGCATCCGGCTCGGTATCATTGAAAACTCAATGCCCTGTTGCTTGGCTAAGGCACTAAATTCGGCATTGAGATTGGACAATACGTCATTGATGGCAAAACCATGAACGTGAGTATCAAGTTTGCCCGACTCAAGACGAGAAATATCCAGCAGGTCACCAATCAGATCTTCGGCCGCCCCCAATGCGCTCTCTATATGACCAGACAACTGCTTGGTTTCTGGCTCGCTCGCGACCTCTGATAACGAGGACGCAAACAGACGAGCCGCATTGAGCGGCTGCATCAAATCATGACTTACTGCTGCCAAGAAGCGAGATTTAGATTGAGATTCATGTTCCGATCGCTGAGTTGCCACAACCAGCTTTTTGTTCAATTGTTCTAGCTCTTGAGTTCGCTCTCTCACTCGCACTTCTAAGCGTTCATTGGCGTCTTTTAGTGCCTGTTCTGCGTCTCGGAACACCGTAATATCAGTAAAACTCATAACAAAGCCGCCACCCGGCATTGGATTGCCCTGAACTTCAATAACTCGACCATCAGGGCGAACCCGCGACGAGGTATGCCGCGTACCTTGCTCTAAATGGAACACACGCCGACGAACATGTTCTTCAGGGTCGCCTGGGCCACATAGACCTTGTTGAGCGTTGTGGCGAATCACATCGGCGATCGGTCGACCAACCTGAATCAGTCCGGCTGGAAAAGTAAATAATTCAAGATAACGCTGATTCCACGCCACCAGCCGCAACTGCTTATCGACCACCGCAATTCCCTGACCTATGTGTTCAATCGCACCTTGCAATAGACCTCGGCTGAAGTCATACAGCTCTGACGCTTCATCGACGATGGTAGCCACTTCTTCTAACTGCATGTTGCGTCCTTGCAGAGCTGAAGTGAGTACTAACTTTGCTGAAGAAGCACCAAACACACCAGCGAGAACACGCTCAGTATGGCGGATTAAGGTGGATGGAGCCTGCTGATTTGGCAGCATGGTTTCTCGTTGCTGATGCCAATATTGTCGGAAGGCGTTACGCACTCTCTGGCGACCCACAAAGCGAGAAGCAAGCATTTCTAACTCGCCGACGGTCACTCGACTTTGATAAAGGCTCATGTTCTCGCTTTCTGGTAATGGAGTACCAACGAAAGAAGCGGATTGTAGTCGTTCACTCAAACTCGCGCGGGTAAACAGCGAAACGACAACGTAGCAAAGAGCATTAAGAGAGATACTCAGCAATATGCCCCAATCAGAGTTAGTCACATCCCAATGCTGCAGCAAATCAGGTGGTGTAATCAGCCATAACAACAGATTACTCTCCGCACTGCCCGCCAACATATCAGTCTGACTCATCAAAGTGATCAACCAGAGGGTAAAGCCAACCGCTAAGCCAACATAAACCCCCTTTCGATTGCCCTGTCGCCAGTACATCCCACCTAGCAGGGCTGGGGCGAATTGAGTGATCGCCGCAAAAGAAAGAAAACCGATCGCTGACAAGGAGTGGATACTGCCCAACGCCTGATAAAAAGCCCATGCACCAAGCAGCAGCAACAGGATTAGCCCACGACGAATAACCAACAGTAAACCGGAGAAATGCCTGTGATTACGCTGAGATAAGCGCATTCTGCGCAGCAACAGCGGCATGACTAAATCATTCGAGACCATGATTGCCAGTGCGATTGTCGAGACAATCACCATACCACTCGCCGCGGATGTTCCCCCCAAGAATGCCAGCAAGGCGACATCTTGCGCCCCAACAGCCATCGGTAGACTGATAACATAGGTATCAGGACTCGCATCAGTCAACAGTGATTGCCCGACCCAAGCGATTGGTAGTACAAAGATGCCCATCAAAATCAGGTAGATCGGAAACAACCAGCGCGCTGTGTGCAAGTCTTGCGCTCGTTCATTTTCTACGACCATGGTATGGAACTGACGCGGCAGACAGACAATTGCCAACATGGTGAGCAGAGTATGGATCAGTAAAGTTGGAACATTGGGCGACTGATAAGTTTGTCGAGCGATGTCGACTAATTCCACATCGCTTCGGTTTAGTGCCAGAAATAGGATAAACAGACCAACCGCAAGGAAGGCCACCAGCTTGATAATCGATTCGAACGCAATCGCCATCATCATGCCACGGTGGTGCTCGGTATTATCGATATGTCGTGTACCAAACAGCATGGTAAAGATAGCCAATGCAACGACAACAAACCAAGACACATCGAACCCTGACCCTTCGAATTGTGCTGGCAAATCTGGGGCGATGATCTCCAATCCCATGGTAATACCACGCAACTGGAGCGCTATGTAAGGTAGGATGCCTGCTACCGCGATTAAAGTAACCACCACAGCCAAACCTTGGGATTTACCATAGCGTGCCGCAATAAAGTCAGCTATCGACGTAATATGTTCCCGTTTAGCCGTAATGATAAGGCGAGCAAGAATACGCCAGCCTAGAGTAAACACCAGTATTGGGGCTAGATAAATGGGAAGAAATGACCATGGGTTGCTGCTGGCCTGCCCAACGGTGCCATAAAAGGTCCAAGAGGTACAGTACACGGCAATGGATAAGCTGTAGACCCAAGGTCGCCACTTCGCTAACCAAGAGTGTTGTTTATCACCGTACCAGGCAATGAGAAACAGCAAACCGAGATACAACAGTGATACGGTGATCACGAGCCAACCTTGCATCAGATATCCTTATCTTATTCATCCATGGTATTTGTTCTGGTCAGAAACAAAAAAACCTCTTCATATTGAAGAGGTTTCATTAAACTCATTAAAGCACACGAACTCAATCAAATCGGCTTAATTCTGTGCTTTGGGCTCCGCTTTCATTATCTGATCGGCACTGTGCCCTTGCGGCTCAACCTTAATAAATAGAGCCACCACTCCCATCACGGCCATTGCCCAGAAAATATTCGCACCCCAGTGTTCATATCCCCAGCCACTTAGGGTCGTCATTAGCGCGATAAAAGCACCGAGCGGAATCGCATTATATAAGGCTTGCAGTGCCACCATTTTGCGCTGCTCTGAATGCTGAATATATTGAATGGCAGCAATATGTGCCATCGCGAAAGTCACGCCGTGTAATAGCTGGATTGCAACTAACGCTAACAATGCCGTCGTCGACGCGGTTAGCCCCCAACGAACGATAACCCCTAGTGCTGCTACGACAAATAAAGCGCGCAAACTCCAGCCAGAGAACAGACGTTTACTTAGAGCAAATACTGCCACCTCAGCCGCCACCCCTAAGCTCCACAAGTAACCGATGATGTCTTCAGAGTAACCCGCACCTTTCCAGTAAATGGAGCTAAAACTGTAATACGCCGCATGACTTCCCTGAATCATTGCCACCAGTAGTAAAAATTTAATCACAGGCAGTTCACGCAGCAACTCTGTCAGTTTAGGACGTTCAGCGTCATCTTCTGAGGTCGTCACGGGCATTGGATTAATGCTACGCGCCGAAAAGATTAGCGCGACGATGACACCTGACAACGCGGTATAGATAATCATATCTGAACCGTACTGAGCAACAAGATAGCCAACCACAGTTGACCCGGCGATAAAGGCAAGGGAACCCCATAGACGGGTACGTCCGTAGTCGAGCATCTTAAGCCGTGCATAGTAGTTTGCCATGGCATCAGAAAGTGGAACAATAGGGCCACAACAAAGGTTGAATAGTACCGTGACCAACGCCATCAACCAGAAGCTTCCCCCTGTGAAGAAATGAAATGCGACAAAAATAATCGAGGCCACCGTCAACCAGCGGAGTGCCGGAATTAAATGTTCGACTTTATGAATTCGAGGCGTCAGTACCATGTTAGCGACGCAACGAGTCGCAAAACCAATGCCGACAAGTAGACCAATGTCAGTTGCGGATACCCCCTGCTCTTCAAACCATAATGCCCAAAACGGCAGATAGACGCCGTAGGCAAAAAAGAAGCCAACAAAATACTGGGAGATCCAGCCATAAGGAGAAGGGGTTAACATCAAAACCTCGAAATACATCAAATAAGGGGCAAGGTATTATCGTTTGCTCAAGGCGGAATAAAAAGGGAAGAATTATCACAACTTAGTTTCCCTATTGTCACAATAAGAAAGTGTTCATGCCACGGGTTCGACCAAAGTCGTCTAGCACAATTGTCAAAATCCTGCACACTAAACGGATGTAGAGATCGCATGAGTCAGTCGCTATGCCAGATAAGTTCAATATGCAATCCCCACCCTTTGACCGTTTAGACCCTGAGCAGCAAAAAAAACTGCGTAGCTCACTCGATGTAGCTTACTTTCGCGCCAAAGAGACATTACTCCAGCCTGGTGTCGCCAGTCAGCATTTACATATACTCATCAAGGGCGCCGTTGAGGAACGTTCAGAAGACGACAAAGAGATCTTTGCCCACTACGCCAATGATGACTTGTTTGATGTTCGCGCGCTGTTCGAAGAGACCGTCAAACACAGATATGTGGCACTCGAAGACACACTTTCTTATCTGCTCCCAAAATCGGTTTTTCTAGAACTTTACAACGCCAATGGTCAATTTGCCGCTTACTTCGATAACAACCTAGCTCGTAGACAAGAGTTGATTGAAGCCGCCCAACAGCAGCAAAATCTCGCTGAATTTATTCTGACCAAAGTGGATAGCGATATTTATCATCCACCGATGCTACTGTCACCAGAGCAACCACTTAATGAAGTGACACTCACTTTAAAACAAAACGGGATTGATTCTGCACTCGTCAGACTCAATGACGATGACGAACGCGTAGTGAATGACCCACATTCTCTGCCTTATGGCATCATCACTCGAACCAACATGCTTCACGCAGTCATGCTTGATGGTCATCCACTCGACACCCCAGTTGGTCAAATTGCAACTTTTCCGGTCATTCATGTCGAGAATGGGGATTTTCTGTTTAACGCCATGATTAAAATGACGCGCAATCGAATGAAGCGCGTCATGGTCTCCGATGGTAAAGAAGCGGTTGGCATGCTCGACATGACACAGATTTTGAGTGCTTTCTCCACTCACTCTCATGTACTGACCTTAAGTATTGCTCGCAGCTCAAGCATTGAAGAACTCGCTCTGGCTTCTAATCGTCAGCGTCACCTAGTAGAAAGTCTGCTTAACAACGGTATTCGAACCCGCTTTATCATGGAGTTGATCTCTGCGGTTAATGAACAAATCATCGAAAAAGCTTTTGAACTGATTGTTCCTCCCGCCCTTCACGACCAGTGTTGTCTGGTTGTTTTAGGCTCAGAAGGGCGAGGAGAACAGATCCTCAAAACAGACCAAGACAACGCCTTAATTATTAAAGACGATGTGCACTGGCATCAGTGTGAAGCCGTCATGGAACAGCTAACACACACATTGCAGCAATTGGGTTACCCTCTCTGCCCAGGAAAAGTGATGGTCAACAATCCAAAATGGGTTAAAACACAAACCGCATGGAAGAACACCATAGGCGTGTGGTCAAAACCCAACTCCGCAGAGCAAGTCATGGATCTTGCCATCTTCACCGACGCTCACGCGGTTGCAGGCAACAAATCGTTGCTAGAACCCGTCATGGCACATTTGAAGAAAATCATGTTCAATAACATGTTGGCGTTGCAAGACTTCTCTCGTCCCGCTCTACAGTTTTCTCTTCCGTTAACTCTGTTTGGCAACGTAAAGAAAGACAAACAAGGGGTGGATGTCAAAAGTGGCGGTATCTTCCCAATAGTGCATGGTATTCGCACCTTGTCACTGGAGTACGGTATTGAAGAGAAAAACACCTTTGAGCGCATCGAAGCCCTACGCAAAAAGCGGATTCTAGAACCTGACACCGCTGACAACCTTAGCGAAGCCCTCAAGCTACTGTTTAAACTGCGCTTGAATCAGCAATTAAGTAATCAACATAACCACAACCGTATCGATCTCAGTCAGATAGACCGAACCGAGCGTGACTTGCTGCGACATAGCTTACATGTAGTGAAAAAGTTTAAGCAGTTCTTAGGCTATCATTATCAAATCAGGGATTAAGGCTTTGCGATGAACTGGATAGTCCGCCGTTACTGGTATTACAAACTTAAAGGCTCGCCTTATCAGCCGCTATTTGCCTCTGTTAAAAAAGGAGAATATGTCTCGCTCGATTGTGAAACAACCAGTTTGGATCCTAATCGTGCAGAACTAGTAACGATTGCCGCAACCAAAATCATCGATAACCGAATCATCACTAGCAAACCATTTGAGGTGCGACTGCGTGCTCCTCAGTCTCTTGATTCTGGCTCAGTCAAAATCCACAAGATACGCCACCAAGATCTCGCTGATGGTATCGATGAAAAACAAGCCCTTATTCAACTGTTAGATTTTATTGGCAATCGACCTCTGGTTGGTTATCACATTCGTTACGATAAGAAAATACTCGATTTAGCCTGTCTTAAACAGCTAGGATTTCCATTGCCAAATCCGTTGATCGAAGTCAGCCAGATTTATCATGACAAGTTAGAAAAACATTTACCCAACGCGTATTTTGATCTCAGTCTCGACGCGATCTGCCGCCATTTAGATCTGCCAATCCAAGATAAGCACGACGCACTTCAAGATGCCATTTCTGCTGCCTTGGTCTTCGTTCGCCTGACAAAAGGTGATCTGCCTAGTCTTAGCCTCCCCTACAGAAGCTAGTAAAAAGGCCAATTTAAATCCCAATTTCAAACATAGATCGCTAATTTTTAAGCAGAATTCTTCCTATCATCCTAAAGTCTAATTGTCGAATCTACTCCTGTGATTGAAAGTTATAGGCATAAGGATTTTACAACGTCGAGGTCAGGTGACCTTCTCGTTTTAAACGGACAATTGCTCGATTCACACTGAATTAAGCAACAAGGAGACAAGCAATGAGTGAAGCCCATATTTATCCGGTAAAAGAGAACATCAAGAAAAACACACACGCGGATAACGATACTTACCAAGCCATGTACCAGCAATCTGTCACAGACCCTGTTGGCTTCTGGAGTGAGCACGGCAAAATTGTCGACTGGATCAAGCCATTCACTCAGGTTAAAAATACCTCTTTCGACACAGGCCACGTAGACATTCGTTGGTTCGAAGATGGCACGCTTAACGTATCCGCTAACTGTATTGACCGTCACCTAGCTGAGCGTGGCGATGATATTGCCATCATCTGGGAAGGCGACGATCCAAACGATGACAAAACACTCACGTTCAAAGAACTACACAAAGAAGTCTGTGAGTTCGCAAATGCACTTAAAGAACAGGGCGTACGCAAAGGTGATGTTGTCTGTCTTTACATGCCAATGGTCACTGAAGCGGCCGTTGCCATGCTTGCTTGTACTCGTATCGGTGCCGTACACACTGTCGTATTTGGTGGTTTCTCTCCTGAAGCACTTTCAGGCCGTATTATCGACTCTGATGCTAAAGTCGTCATCACCGCTGACGAAGGCGTACGTGGTGGTCGCGCAGTACCACTGAAGAAAAATGTCGATGAAGCACTCACCAACCCAGAGGTGAAAACCATCGAAAAAGTCATCGTTATGAAGCGTACGGGCGGTGACATTGACTGGCACGAGCATCGCGATGTTTGGTGGCATGAAGCAACAGCAAGCGTCTCGTCTGACTGCCCACCTGAAGAGATGAAAGCAGAAGATCCACTCTTTATCCTCTACACGTCCGGCTCAACAGGTAAGCCAAAAGGTGTCCTACACACAACGGGTGGTTACCTAGTGTATGCCGCAATGACGTTCAAATACGTCTTTGATTACCAACCAGGCGAAACTTTCTGGTGTACAGCGGATGTGGGCTGGATCACTGGTCACACTTACCTCATCTACGGCCCGCTAGCAAACGGGGCAAAAACCATTCTGTTCGAAGGTGTGCCAAACTATCCTAACACCAACCGAATGAGCCAAGTGGTTGATAAACATCAAGTCAACATTCTGTACACTGCACCAACAGCCATTCGTGCATTAATGGCGAAAGGCAACGAAGCGGTAGAAGGTACGTCTCGTAGCAGCCTTCGTATCATGGGCTCTGTGGGAGAACCTATTAACCCTGAAGCTTGGGAGTGGTACTACAAAACCATCGGTAATGAGAACTCACCAATCGTTGATACTTGGTGGCAAACAGAAACTGGCGGCATCTTGATCGCTCCACTACCAGGGGCAACAGACCTAAAACCTGGCTCAGCGACCCGTCCGTTCTTTGGTGTGCAGCCTGCCCTAGTCGATAACATGGGTAACATCATCGAAGGCGCGACTGACGGTAACCTAGTCATTCTTGATTCATGGCCAGGTCAAATGCGTACCGTTTACGGCGACCACGAACGCTTTGAACAAACTTACTTCTCTACCTTTAAAGGTATGTACTTCACTAGTGACGGTGCTCGTCGTGATGAAGACGGTTACTACTGGATCACAGGTCGTGTTGATGACGTACTAAACGTGTCAGGTCACCGTATGGGTACTGCTGAGATTGAATCAGCGCTTGTTGCTCACCACAAGATTGCGGAAGCCGCAATTGTTGGTATCCCACACGATATCAAAGGTCAGGCAATTTACGCTTACATCACTCTAAATGACGGTGAATTCCCAAGTGCAGAACTGCATGCTGAAGTGAAAAACTGGGTACGTAAAGAGATTGGCCCAATCGCGACTCCAGATGTACTGCACTGGACAGACTCTCTGCCGAAGACTCGTTCAGGTAAGATCATGCGCCGAATTCTGCGTAAGATTGCAACCGGTGATACCAGCAACCTAGGTGATACATCAACATTGGCCGATCCTAGTGTGGTTGACAAGCTCATTGCAGAAAAAG
Source organism: Vibrio sp. TRT 2004 (assembly GCF_050113735.1). NCBI lineage: Bacteria > Pseudomonadati > Pseudomonadota > Gammaproteobacteria > Vibrionales > Vibrionaceae > Vibrio > Vibrio sp. TRT 2004. The sequence continues at coordinate 9,810 of NZ_JBNJOH010000041.1, forward strand.
CAGAACTCGCGTAACTCCCCCTCCCCCTATACAACAAAACCGTCACATCGTGGCGGTTTTGTTGTTTCTAAGCCTGTCAAAACGAGCGTTTCACTGACTCAACCGAATTAAAAATGTTACCTCGGTTACAAAAAACGACGTCCAAGGTGGGAGATTAGACCAGTAAATTGCTGCGATTTGCGCTGAATTGGCTATAATCTGGGTCTATTTCAAAGATCCAGTGTTGTTTTTAACAAAATAAGCATGCTGAATCAGCGATAATATGGGAATATTCCAGTTCATATCATGAAGTAGGAAGATGGCAGCATAATGACAGCAAAATCACGCATTCTTGTCTTAAATGGTCCAAATCTAAATCTGTTAGGTCTACGCGAGCCCGCTCATTACGGCTCTCAAAGCCTACCACAGATTGTCGATACGTTAACCAAACAAGCTCACGAAGCCGGCGTTGAACTTCAACACCTCCAGTCAAACCGTGAATATGAGCTAATTGAAGCCATTCATGCTGCATACAATAACGTCGACTTTATTATCATCAACCCAGCCGCCTTCACTCACACTAGTGTGGCGCTGCGTGATGCACTGCTCGGCGTGGCTATCCCATTTATCGAAGTGCATTTATCAAATGTACATGCACGTGAGCCATTCCGTCACCACTCTTATCTTTCTGATAAGGCAGAAGGTGTCATTTGCGGCTTAGGCGCACAAGGTTACGAATTCGCTCTGTCTGCTGCTATTAATAAATTGCAGGCAAAGTAACTCAGTTACTATCAAAGTAAATAAACACTCTGCAGCTCAATATGAGCTGTCTTATTCACAAGATAAAAGAGAAAGAAAAGATGGATATCCGTAAAATCAAGAAGCTTATCGAGTTAGTAGAAGAGTCTGGCATTGCTGAGCTAGAAATCTCTGAAGGTGAAGAGTCGGTACGCATCAGCCGTAACGGCACTGCAATGCCTGCGCCGATTCACTATGCCGCAGCGCCAGCTCCTGTAGCGGCAGCTGCACCTGCAGCGGCGGCTCCTGCGCCAGCAGCAACTGAAGCAGCAGCACCTACGGTACCTGCGGGTCACCAAGTTCTTTCTCCAATGGTAGGTACGTTCTACCGTTCTCCAAGTCCAGATGCGAAGTCATTTGTAGAAGTTGGTCAAACTGTAAAAGCTGGCGACACTCTTTGTATCGTTGAAGCGATGAAGATGATGAACCAAATCGAAGCTGACAAGTCTGGTGTTGTTACCGCTATCCTAGTTGAAGACGGCCAACCAGTTGAATTCGACCAACCACTTGTTGTTATCGAATAATAGAGGCTCTCTCTTATGCTAGATAAATTAGTCATCGCGAACCGAGGAGAAATTGCTCTTCGAATCCTTCGTGCATGTAAAGAACTAGGTATTAAAACGGTTGCTGTACACTCAACAGCCGACCGTGACCTAAAGCACGTACTGCTTGCTGATGAATCGATTTGTATCGGTCCTGCTCGCGGTATCGACAGCTACCTAAACATCCCTCGCATCATCTCTGCGGCTGAAGTCACTGGCGCGGTGGCTATCCACCCAGGTTACGGCTTCTTGTCAGAAAATGCGGATTTTGCTGAACAAGTTGAGCGTAGCGGCTTTATCTTCGTTGGCCCTAAGGCTGACACCATTCGTATCATGGGTGATAAAGTTTCTGCAATCACTGCAATGAAGAAAGCTGGTGTACCTTGTGTACCAGGTTCTGACGGCCCACTAGACGACGATCAAGCCAAAAACAAAGCGCACGCTAAGCGAATTGGTTACCCAGTGATCATCAAAGCTTCTGGTGGCGGCGGTGGTCGTGGTATGCGTGTTGTACGCTCAGAAGGTGAGTTGGTTGAAGCTATCGCTATGACTCGCGCAGAAGCAAAAGCAGCCTTTAACAATGACATGGTTTACATGGAGAAATTCCTAGAGAACCCTCGTCACGTTGAAGTTCAGGTTATTGCTGATGGTCAAGGCGGTGCGATCCACCTAGGTGAACGTGACTGTTCGATGCAGCGTCGTCACCAGAAGGTTGTGGAAGAAGCTCCAGCACCAGGTATCACTGAAGAGATGCGTAAATACATCGGTGAACGTTGTACACGTGCATGTCTAGAAATCGGTTACCGCGGCGCAGGTACGTTTGAGTTCCTGTACGAAAACGGCGAATTCTACTTCATCGAAATGAACACTCGTATTCAGGTAGAGCACCCAGTAACTGAAATGGTCACTGGCGTTGACCTAATCAAAGAGCAGCTTCGTGTTGCTGCGGGCCAACCTCTGTCGTTCACTCAGGATGATATCAAGATCCGTGGCCACGCCATTGAGTGTCGTATCAACGCAGAAGACCCAGTGCGCTTCCTACCTTCACCAGGTAAGATCGAACGCTTCCATGCTCCTGGCGGTATGGGTGTTCGTTGGGAATCACACATCTACACTGGCTACACGGTACCACCTCATTACGATTCAATGATCGGTAAACTGATCACATTCGGTGAGAACCGCGACGTAGCCATCGCTCGCATGAAGAACGCGTTAGGCGAGATGATCGTTGAAGGCATCAAAACTAACATCACGCTTCAAGAAAGCATTATGAATGATGAAAACTTCCAACATGGTGGTGCCAACATTCATTACCTAGAGAAGAAGCTGGGGCTACAGTAAGCTACGAGCTACGAGCTACGAGCTACGAGCTACGAGCTACGAGCTACGAGCTACGAGCTACGAGCTACGAGCTACGAGAATACATTGTCTCTAGCAACTAGCAACTAGCAACTAGCAACTATTTTAAAAATGCTCACTTCGGTGAGCATTTTTTGTTTACGTCTATAATCTCAGCAGATATCTGCTAAACTCTGCGCAAATTTTACTTTTAAGAGCACATACCCATGCCTTGGATTCAAATTAAACTCAACGCGACCAATGAAAACGCCGAACAAATCGGTGACATGCTAATGGAAGAGACTGGAGCCCTATCTGTCACGTTTCTAGACGCTCACGATACGCCTGTATTTGAGCCTCTTCCGGGTGAAACGCGCCTTTGGGGTGATACTGATATCCTCGCACTGTATGACGCAGAAGCAGACAGCAACTTTATTATTGAGCAAATAAAGCTAAGCAATTTACTTGCTGAAGGCTTTGCCTACAAAGTAGAACAGCTCGAAGATAAAGACTGGGAACGCGAATGGATGGATAACTTCCACCCGATGAAGTTTGGCGAGCGCTTATGGATCTGTCCAAGCTGGCGTGATATCCCAGAGCCGGACGCAGTCAATGTACTGCTCGATCCTGGCCTAGCATTTGGTACTGGTACTCACCCAACGACGGCTCTTTGTCTTGAGTGGCTTGAAGGGCTAGATTTAAGCGGTAAAACGGTCATCGATTTCGGTTGTGGCTCTGGCATCCTTGCGATCGCTGCGATCAAGCTTGGTGCAGAAAAAGTTATCGGGATCGACATTGATCCTCAAGCTCTACAAGCATCAAAAGATAACGCGCAGCGAAATGGTGTTGCCGAACAACTTGAAGTCTTCCTGCCTCAAGATCAGCCTGAAGGTCTGATCGCGGATGTCGTTGTTGCGAATATTTTGGCCGCTCCTCTACGTGAACTGTCACCAATTATTAAGTCATTAGTGAAACCAAATGGTCATCTTGCGATGTCTGGTGTGCTTGATACGCAAGCCGAAGATGTTGCGAACTATTACCGTGATGAGCTTCACATTGATCCTATCAAAGAGCAAAGTGAATGGTGTCGCATCTCTGGTCGAAAGCAAGGCTAGATAAGACTTTGCAAGCTAATTGACTGATTTTTGGGCGTTTTACTAAAACAAATTGTAAATGCTCAAATATTAGTCTTTTCACGGCGCCAAAAAATGCGTAAAATGCGCGCCCTTGCTATGGGTCTGTTGACCACTAAACTGTGAAGACGTTTTGAAAATCGGAAACTACCAACTTAAGAACAATCTCATCGTTGCCCCAATGGCTGGCGTAACAGATAGACCATTCCGTGAGTTGTGTCTCCGCTATGGTGCAGGAATGGCCGTCAGTGAAATGATGTCCTCGAATCCTAAACTTTGGAAAACGTCTAAGTCCAAGCAACGCATGGTACACGAAGGCGAATCGGGCATTCGCTCTGTACAAATTGCCGGAGCCGACCCACAGCTTATGGCCGACGCTGCTCAGTTTAGTGTTGAGAACGGTGCACAGATCATCGATATCAACATGGGCTGCCCAGCAAAAAAAGTGAATAAAAAGCTCGCTGGCTCTGCATTACTCCAGTACCCAGATATCATCGAAGATATTCTGAAAGCTGTTGTTAATTCAGTAGATGTCCCTGTGACATTGAAAACCCGCACGGGCTGGGACACAGACAACAAAAACTGTGTCCAAATCGCTAAATTAGCCGAAGACTGCGGCATACAAGCTTTAGCCCTTCACGGGCGCACCAAAGCATGCATGTACAAAGGTGAGGCCGAATATGACAGCATTAAAGCGGTAAAACAGGCGATCTCTATTCCGGTTATTGCTAACGGTGATATCGATAGCCCAGAGAAAGCTAAGTATGTACTGGAGTACACCGGTGCAGACGCTTTAATGATTGGACGCCCTGCCCAAGGTCGTCCGTGGATTTTTCAGGAAATCCAACACTTTTTGGAAAACGGCACCACGATGCCTGATCTCCCGATTTCGGAAGTGAAAGACATCCTGCTTGGTCATGTCAATGCTCTACATAATTTCTATGGTGAGTATTTAGGTCCACGTATCGCGCGTAAGCACGTTGGCTGGTATCTAAAAGAGCATGAACAGGCAAGTGAGTTTCGCCATGCCTTCAATGCTATCGATGTAGCAGAGCTACAGCTTGAAGCATTAGAAGAGTATTTTGATAAGGCCTAAATAATTGGAGCTAAGGCTTCAGTTATTACGGGTTAACGTTGCATCATAATTAAGAGAAGAGCTAGACCGAATATGTTCGAACAAAATCTGACTTCAGAAGCATTAACAGTAACTACAGTAACGTCACAAGACCAGATCACTCAGAAGCCTTTACGTGACTCTGTTAAAGCGTCTCTTAAAAACTACTTGGCTCAATTAAACGGTCAAGAAGTCACAGAACTATACGAATTAGTTCTAGCTGAAGTTGAACAGCCACTACTAGATACCATCATGCAGTACACTCGCGGTAACCAAACTCGCGCAGCAACTATGATGGGTATCAACCGCGGTACTCTTCGCAAGAAACTGAAGAAATACGGCATGAACTAATCGTTCAAACGTAACCTCTTGAAATAAAAAGCCGTGTGAGTGTCATGCTCACACGGTTTTTTGTTATCTGTACCCCTAAATGTACCCCAAGGTAATTCTTAAACTCTTCTCGGTGTTATGAAACTTGTGAGTACTTACAAATTTCACATCAACAAAGAGCGTAACAACAAGTGCCATAAGTTAATGATAAATAACAAGTTATTTGTTGAAACATAAAAACCAAAGCCGTAAGATAGAATTCATACCAAAACAAATGGAGACATCTATGACCGAAATTGACACAAGGCATCCTTGTAAATCAAACACTTGAGTTCCCCGCTCAATTAAAGCGCCAGAACAACAGGGGCGCCATATGAAACAAAATACAAACAACATTGACAGAATCATTCGTGAAACAGAAAGACTGCATCTAACTTCAATTTCACGCTCACATGCTTGGGTTCTAGAACAGAAAGGACAATTTCCTAAACGTATTAAGTTGGGTAATCGTTCTGTCGGATGGAAGCTCTCACAGATACTTGCTTGGATCGAACAACAAGGAGAGGAAGATGAATAGATACCTTCCCTCCTCAAGCAATAAAGACATATGCAAAGTATATGCAGTGCAGGACTTAAAGATTATTAAAAAGTCATCATTGGCAGACATACTGGGTGTTAGCGTAAGTACAGTATATAGGATGATTCAAAACAACGAGCTTCCACCACCACTCCGAACGCCGAAAGGTTATATTAGGGGATGGCCTGAGTCTGTCATTGTCGAATGGCTAACTCATAGCTAGAGAGGCTCATTCTGGTCAAGGCATCGAAAGGTGCCTTATTTTTTAATACAAGCTGACCGCTTTTGCATACAACTGCGAGCGAAAGCCATTAACTTTCTGATTAAACCAGTAGCCAAAACCGTTACCACTCAAGGAACAGAGACGAAGTAGCTAGCTTAAACTACTCGGTTTTTTATAGGGTTAGTGGCACTAGTAATTAACCACCATCTATGGACTCTAGATTAACTACATACCCTAATAAAAAAAACATAGGACTATTCGAATACCAAGGTGAGCAGCAGCCGATCTTTTTATACCCTAAAGGAGTGTTCACTCGTGCCTTAGATTCTACCTATCAGCAGCTAGACGCCATAATAACTCACTACTCAAAGGTAGTGGTTGTCCTGATTCAATTACACCAATCGGAATACACTCTCGACAACAAGCCCCTGTCGCGCTTCTTCAAGCTTTTCCTAGCCGCGGTGAAAGAGCAATATTCAAGTACCAACAACCCAGCCAATTCAAAAATTGCCTATGCTTGGGCCAGAGAAGAGAGCGAAAAAAGAACGAACCAACACTACCATATCGCAATCATGCTCAATGGTTCTACATGCAAGAGTAGTTACCACATCAACGAACTAGCTAAACAGTTCTGGCTAAAGATGGATAAAAATAATCGCGTCTGGGTTCCCCAAAGAAACACTTACCATATATGTCGAAATCAAGGACATTCCGCAACCCGCTGTGACTTACGAGCCGCTCGAATGCGAATGAGTTATGCTGCGAAGAGGAGAACAAAAGAGCTTGTACCAGCAAAGACGAGAAAATTTGGTTTCTCTCACTTGTCTCCAAAATAACAACATTGCGCAGTACGATCCATGTTACTGCGCAGACTAGAGATCTTCATCGGCCACAAAACTGCGCACCGATCCGATTGGAATTCAAACCTAGAGACAAAAACACTCGATTGTTCAACGTATTCTTACGCACCCGATTTAATTGTGCACTCATCTCAAATTGCGCATCCACTCCGCCAAGGGGGATACGATCTCTGCTAGTTATTGCGCAATTTCTGGTACAATCAGACGCATAAACTCTTCGTAATTAAGCAGTAACCATGGTCGAACAACATCAGCAAGCATTGAAAAAGCAGCTTTGGAACATCGCAAATACGCTACGTGGCAACATGGCCGCAGACGACTTTCGCGACTACATCTTAGGGCTCATTTTTTACAAGTACCTATCCGATAACCTAAATCAATATGCTGACGCCCTACTTTCAGAAGATGGCATTAAATTCACTGATATTGATGAGCAAAGTGAACAAGGCAAAGAGATTCTAGAAGCGATTCGTGAAGAGGCGATCGACAAGCTCGGTTATTTTTTCGCACCTTCTGAGTTATTCCATGTGATTGCACAGGCTGGCGAAAACGGCGAGTTTATTCTCGATGATGTACGCGACGTGCTCAACGATATCGAACAGAGCACCATGGGAGCCGACAGTGCAGAAGACTTCAACGGCCTGTTTGATGAACTAGACCTACAATCAAACAAGCTAGGCAAAACGCCAGATGCTCGTAACAAGCTGATTGCGCAAGTGCTAATTCACCTAGACAACATTGACTTTCACCTACAAGACAGCGAAATCGACATTCTGGGCGATGCTTATGAGTACTTGATTGGCATGTTTGCTAGTGGTGCGGGTAAAAAGGCGGGTGAGTTCTACACCCCGCAAATGGTGTCTAAACTGTTAGCGAAGTTGGTGACACTCGATAACCCTGCGGTTAAGTCTGTCTATGACCCGACTTGTGGCTCCGGCTCATTACTGCTGCGCGTGGCGAAAGAAGCACAAAACCAAGACATCAAGTACTACGGCCAAGAGCGCAACCCAAGCACCTATAACTTGGCTCGCATGAATATGATTATGCATGGGGTGCATTACAAACGTTTCGATATTCAAAACGACGATACGCTAGAAACACCGATGCACTTTGACGAGCGCTTTGATGCGGTGGTCGCCAACCCGCCGTTCTCGGCGCAATGGTCAGCCAGTCCGCTGCACCTGAGCAATGACCGTTTTGCCGACTACGGTAAGCTCGCCCCTAAATCCAAAGCGGATTTTGCCTTTGTGCAACACATGATCCACCAGCTTAATGACACGGGCACCATGGCGGTCGTGCTGCCACACGGGGTGTTATTCCGTGGTGCGGCCGAAGGGCATATTCGCCAGCATCTACTCAAAGAGAAAAACTACCTTGATATGGTAATCGGCCTGCCTGCCAATATCTTCTTTGGTACTTCTATTCCAACCTGTGTATTGGTGTTTAAGAAACATCGCCAAGCCGACGACAACGTTTTGTTTATTGATGCCAGCCAGCATTTTGATAAAGGCACCAATAACAACTACATGCGAGAAGAGGACTTACAACGCATTCTTGATGCCGTCACCAAACGGGAAAACATCGATAAATTTTCCTTTGTTGCCACCCAAGCTGACTTAGCCGAAAACGACTACAACCTCAATATTCCGCGCTATGTCGATACCTTTGAAGAAGAAGCACCGATTGATTTATCTGCTGTTGCTAAACGGCTAGTGGATAACGATAAAGCCATGCTAGAGACCGATAAAACCATTGCTGATTTTTGTGCTGAGTTGGGGATTGATGCGCCGTTTGAGGTGAAAGGATGAGGAAAAATACTAAGCCTCAGTTGCGCTTCCCTCTATATGATTCAAACTGGACAATAAGAAAGCTAAAAGATGTCGCTCCCTTGCAAAGAGGATTTGACCTACCCACAACCAACGTAATAGAAGGTAAATACCCCGTCGTTTATTCAAATGGGATAGGACGATACCATAACGAGTTCAAGGCTAAAGCTCCCGGAATTGTAACAGGTCGCTCAGGAACTATTGGTGCGCTAACTTATGTCGAGAACGACTATTGGCCTCACAACACCTCCTTGTGGGTCACTGATTTTATAGACTGTACTCCAAAGTTTGTATTTTACTTGTACCAAAAAATTGGCCTTAAGCGGTTTGCAACTGGTTCTGGAGTTCCTACGCTAAATAGAAATGATGTGCATGACTTTCGTGCAAATATTCCCGAACTTAATGAACAACAAAAAATCGCGGACTTCCTCACTTCTGTTGATAGCAAGATCAGCCAACTAACCGAAAAGCACCGTCTACTTAAAGAATACAAAAAAGGCGTAATGCAGCAGATTTTTAGCCAACAGATCCGCTTTAAGGATAAGGATGGTAAGGCGTTTCCTGATTGGAAAACATACCCATTGAAAAAGGTTCTTTCTCTCCAATCTGATAGCTTAAATATGCTAGATGATGAGACCTATGAGCTCATTACTGTAAAACGTGGATTTGGTGGCGTTGTCAGCCGAGGTCTATTCAAAGGCAAAGACGTACTAGTTAAAAATCAGTTCACTATCCATGAGAATGAATTTGTAATCTCTAAACGCCAAATTGTGCATGGTGCTTGTGGACTAGTACCTGCTGCTTTGGATGGAGCTATTGTATCGAACGAATACAATGTCTTTCGTCCCGTAGAGCATCTGCTGGATATTGATTACTTTAACCGCTTTGCAACAACACCGATCATGCGCAGAGCATTTTTCATCAATAGCGATGGCGTACACATTGAAAAACTACTTTTCAAAACCCAAAGCTGGTTAAAAACCAAAGTTAGCTTGCCTTGCCTTAAAGAACAGCAAAAAATCGCTCAGTTCCTACAGTCCATCGATAACAAAATCGGTGCGGTCGCAGAGCAAATTGAGCAGACCAAGCAGTTTAAAAAAGGCTTGCTGCAACAAATGTTTGTGTGAGGACCCATGGCAGAGTTAACCCTAAATAGTCTCGAAGATATTCACGCCCTGCAAGAGAGCGCCGAAGTGGAGTGCAAACTCGCGGGTGGCCGTGATGGCAAAGGCGCAATCCCTACCGATATGTGGGAGACCTACAGCGCGTTTGCCAACACCCGTGGTGGCGTCATTCTGCTTGGCATCAAGGAAAAACGCGGCCAGTTTACCCTAGAAGGCATCGTAAACCCTGCCCCATTGGTTAAAAACATCGTCGATACGGTCAACAACCCTAACAAGGTAAGCGGTAACTTGCTCAGCGAGCGAGACGTGAGCGTTGAGGTTATCGACGGTAAGTCACTTATTCGTATCGATGTACCGAGAGCGCCGCGCAAACAGCGCCCAATTTATATCAATAGTAACCCCCTTACAGGTAGCTTTATTCGCCGTTACGAAGCTGACCAGAAATGCTCTGCCGATAGCGTCAAACAGATGATGGCAGAGCAAGAGAACGAGCGTGACCAACGCATTTTAGAGCACTTTACCCTTGATGATATCGAGCCAGAAAGCCTGCGCGTTTATCGTCAAATGTTTAAAGATGCCAAACCTCAGCACCCTTTTCTAGAGTTCTCAGATCAAGAGTTCCTGCGATCTATTCGTGCTTGGCGGCGAGATCGCGCATCGGGTATTGAAGGGTTAACATTGGCAGGCCTAGTAATGTTTGGTCGCTGGGATGCCCTACAAGATGCCTTTCCGGCTTACTCTCTCGACTACCAAGAGAAGGACGATAGCTCGCACCGCTGGATAGACCGTATCTACACCGATGGTTCGTGGTCTGGCAATGCCTTTGATTTCTACCGTAAGGTTTATCGTAAGCTCACCGCCGACTTAAAAGTGAGCTTTCAGCTGAGTGATGGTCAACGCCTCGATACTTCTCCGGCGCATGAAGCCATTCGAGAAGCTTTGGTCAACACACTGGCGCACGCTGACTTTGATTCAGAAGACAATATCTTAATTGAGAAGCATCCCGATTTTATTGGTTTTCGCAACCCTGGCTTAATGCGTATTCCCGTTCAAGAAGCCATTGCTGGTGGCAACAGCCAGTGCCGCAACCCCGCTATTCATCAAATGTTCTTAAACATTGGTCTGAGTGAAAAAGCAGGCTCCGGCATTCCTAAAATATACAGTAACTGCCGCAGCCAAAACTGGCAACCGCCGCACCTCTATGAAAAGCACGAACTCAGTCAAACGCTGCTCGAACTGCGTATGGTGAATTTATTGTCACCAGAGCTCCACCAGCAGCTCGTCGACCTGTTTGGTGAAAACTACAAACAGTTGAGCGAGCTAAAACGCACCATACTGGTAACGGCTGTAACTGAATCGTGGTTTAACCATGAGCGTATCTGCTCCCTCACCTCTGAGCACACCCGAGAGGTCACACTGGCGCTGAGCCAATTGGTCTCGGCAGGGTATTTAGAGTCGGCAGGCAAACACAAAGGTAAAATCTATCACCTAAAAGGGATTGAAGTGCCTACACCAGACAACGATGCAGGCAAAAGCATTAGTTTTGTCGCCTCACCGAGTACGGCGCAACTGTCTTTGTTTAAACCGGATCCAACAACATTAGTGCCGGACCTCAAAAATGATGCGCCGGACCTAGTGCCGGACCTAGTGCCGGACCTCAAAAATGATGCGCCGGAGTCGACGAATAGCTTCACAGCAGAAGACCAGCAGCTCTGGGCAGAGTTAAGAGCTATTGCACAACCAGTGTTGCAGCAACAAGGCCGGAAACAAAAGTCAGATGTAAAAGACATCATTCTAGTCCTCTGCTCTCATGCTGCACCAAACTGTCTGAGGCTCACCGACCTTGCCGAACTACTTGGCATGAACACAGAAACACTAAGACGCCACTACCTAAGCCCTATGGTTAAAGAACAGCAGCTCTACTTAGCATTTCCGACGGTGCCTAACCATCCAGAGCAAGGCTATACCACTCAAAACAATACTAAACAGGGCTAAAGCAGCGCAGGAAGGCAATAACAACGATGGCTTATCAATCAGAACAACAGCTAGAAGATAATCTGATCACGCAACTCAGCATGCAGGGCTTTGATATTGTCGAGATCAAAGACAATGAAGCCCTTGAGGCTAACCTTAAAGCGCAGTTGGAGAGAGTTAATCACTGCGTACTGTCGGAGTCTGAGTTTCATCAGGTGCTCGGTAAGTTAGAAAAAGGCAATATTTTCACTAAGGCCAAAACCTTGCGCGACCGGATCGCTATCACCCTCGATAATGGTGATGCAATGCATCTCACTCTGCTGTTTGATCAGCCACAAAACAACCGCTTCCAGATTGCGCAGCAAATTACCGTCAAAGGCACTTATACGAATCGCTATGACGTGACGATTCTGGTCAACGGCCTGCCACTGGTCCAGTTAGAACTAAAACGCCGAGGTATTGAGCTCAAAGAGGCCTTCAATCAAATTAAGCGCTATCAAAAGCACTCTTACCATGCTAACCATCGCTTGTTTAACTACATACAGCTGTTTGTGGTGTCCAATGGAGTCAATACCCAGTACTTTGCCAATAATAGTGAACTCTCTGCTAAACAGACCTTTGATTGGACCGATATCGATAACAATCGCATCAGCAAACTTCATGAATTCGCCGAGACATTTTTAACCCCTCAGCACCTCACTGTAATGCTCAACCAATATATCGTGCTCAACGAAACAATGAAGTGTCTGATGGTGTTACGCCCTTATCAGTTTTATGCGGTAGAAGCGATCATCAATCAGGTAAAAACTTCGTCAGACAACGGCTATATTTGGCACACCACGGGCTCAGGCAAAACCCTCACCTCGTTTAAAGCGGCTCAATTGATGACGGCCTTAACCGAGGTAGACAAAGTGATATTTGTCGTCGATAGAAAGGATCTCGACTACCAAACGGCCGAGGAATTTAATGCTTTCTCTAAAGGCTGTGTGGATACCACCAGCAACACCCGCATTCTGTATCATCAGTTGTTAGACAAGCCAATCAAGGGCAAAAACGTAAATGAAAAACGCAATAGCAAGCTGGTGGTCACTACCCTGCAAAAGCTCAATAATATTGTGACCAAACAGCGCTACCTGCGTGAGATGGAGGCCTTAAAAGATAAACGTATCGTCTTTATCTTTGACGAGTGCCACCGAAGTCAGTTCGGCGATACCCATCAAAACATTGTCAACTTCTTTAATAATGCGCAGCTATTTGGCTTTACGGGCACACCCATTTTTGTCGAAAATGCCGTCGCCAAGAACTCGGTCAAAAAGACCACTCAAGACTTGTTTGGCAAGCGCCTGCACGCCTATGTCATTGTCGATGCAATCCGTGACCAGAATGTGCTTAAATTTGCGATTGAATACGTTGGGCGCTATCAATACAAAGATGGCTCAAACAACAACCTCGATATTGAAGTAGAAGATATCGATACCAAGGAGCTACTCACTTCTCCTGCCCGACTCGAAAAAATCACCGACTACATCATTGCCCACCATAAGCGTAAAACCCACAGTGGCGACTACAACGCGATATTCTGTGTCTCGGGCGTACCTGAGTTAATCCAATATTATGAGTTGTTTGCCAAGAAAAAGAGCGAGGGCAAACACAACCTTAAAATCGCGACCATTTTCAGCTTTGAAGCGAACGAAGAAGAAGAGTTTGAACTAGGCGTTAGCGACGATAAACAGGTCAAGGAGATTGCCGCGAAATACCTCAGCCAAGGCGAAAACGTCAAACTCCATAGCCGAGAAAAGCTCGAAGGATTTATTGCCGATTACAACAAGATGTTTGGTTCAAGCTACAGCACCAAAGACAGCGATTCGTTTTACGACTACTACAAGAACATCTCTAAACGAGTGAAGGCCAGAGAAGTCGATATCTTGCTGGTGGTGAATATGTTCTTAACCGGATTCGATGCGAAAGCATTGAACACCATTTATGTCGACAAGAACCTCAAGCATCACGGCCTAATACAAGCTTTTTCACGCACTAACCGTATTCTGGACGAGAAGAAGTCGCATGGTAATGTCATCTGTTTTAGGAACTTAAAAAAAGCCGCCGATGAAGCGTTCACCCTGTTTTCCAACAAACAACCTAAGGAACTGATTGAGCTACCTCCTTATGATCAACTGCTCGCTGATTTCAACAAAGCCTGTGACGCATTAAGAGCAATAACACCGAACGTCGATGCCGTAGATCAACTGCCAGATGAAGACGCACAAAAGCTGTTCGTCCTTCAGTTCCGTAAATTGATGCAACTCAAGAACATGCTAAGTAACTATGCTGACTTTGAGATGTCGAACACCGACATGGAAGAGCAGGAGTACCAAGACTTCACCAGTAAGTACGCCGATCTCAGTCGACAGATTCGTGAATCCACCAGCAAGGAAAAGGTATCTATTCTGGAAGACGTTGATTTTGAGCTAGAACTGTTGCACCGAGATGAAGTCAATGTCGCTTACATACTGCATTTACTGCGCGAATTACACCAAGAGCAGAGTGGTGAGAGTCAGGAGAAGAAACGACAAGTTATCGCTAACCTGATCAATTCAGACCCAACCTTAATGAGCAAGAAAGAACTCATCGAGAAATTCATGAATGAGCACCTCGACGGCATACCTGCGCATGCTGATGTCGACGAAGAATTTGAGTACTTTTGGGAACGAGAGAAGCGCCAAGCACTTGAGCAATTGGCAGAAGAAGAAAAGCTCAACAGCGACAAGCTACAAATTTTAGTTAACCGCTATGAGCTTAGCGAGGAAATGCCGCTACGCGAGGACTTTGCAGAGACTTTAGAAACTAAGCCAACCATTCTACAACGCAAGAAAATTGTAGGCCGCCTAGCGGAACGGTTTAAAGGGTTTGTAGATACGTTTATTGGTGGATTATAGTGCAAGAGATTGAGTATAAGATTGAGAATAAAAAACGTATGTATAATTTAAAATCACTACCCATAGCTATAACTATAAATATTCCATCTGTACGAGATGACTTGAACGGGGATATGAACTGATTAAACATTCGTCATTCTGTGATCTAATACGATTGATAAGTGTAACACTACAGATATAATGCAAAATTACGTTTTTGTTCGGACTGAGCTACATGGCTGATATGCAAAGGGAAGAATGGCTGAGCCTGATGCTACGAGAGTTGCCGGAACGACTGCTGATCCTTGATGAGCATGGTCGTATCTTAGAGACCTTTGGTAGTACGCTTCAATCTCCCTCTTACAGCACAGAGAAACTAAACCAAACATTTAGCGACCTAGTTCCTCCAACTGTTGCAGAAAAAGTGCACCAGAGCCTGACGCAAACGTTAAAATCAAATCAGACAACTCACCTTCGCTACTCAATTACTCCTTGTCAGTTGCTAATGTCTTCGATTGAAGAATTAGATGCATGGAGTGATATTGAAGAGCGTTGGTTTGAAGCGATATTCAAGCCAATTACTCTGAGTAATGGCTCCAAATACATTATGTGGCAAGAGCGTGAAATCACCCTCGCGCGCCAGCAAGAATTGGAGTTAAGAAAACTTGCTGATACCGATGAATTAACTGGGATCTTAAACCGCCGCGCTTTTATGCTCTATTTGGAGCAAGGGTTTAACAACCCGTCAGAGCTGGGACTATCCTGTTTAATGATAGATATCGACCACTTCAAAGAGATCAATGATCAGGTCGGCCATTTATCTGGTGACGAAGTAATCACTCAGGTTGCCCACATTTGCCACGAAATGATCCGAGGTAATGATTACATTGGTCGTTTAGGGGGAGAAGAGTTTGGTATCGTCTTGACAGATACCAATGCCATCCAAGCCTATGACATTGCAGAACGAATTCGTCAATCTATTGAGTCCACACCGTGTCACGTTGATGGACATATTATCTTACCTACGGTCAGCATCGGTATTGCAGAACTCAATGGTCAGGTTTCGTCCGTTCGTGAACTGATGGTACAAGCCGATAAAGCAATGTACTACTCGAAGCAGACTGGTCGCAACCAGGTTACTCTCTACTACGACAACCTGCCTCAAATTAAAAGCACAACCGAGCTTAAAGCGAATATCCGTCGCGCGTCTTAACGCCACCTTGTATCGCCGAGTGGGATCACTTTTCTTCACTGGCTAACGCACCGAGAATCGAACAATGACTCGCATCATCATCAACATGCCCACAGCAGGCATCATTGATTTTTTTCAACGCACTGCGTATCCGTTGTAACTCACCAATTTTCTCATCAATCAAGTTCAGCTTTGCACTCGTAATCGCTTTCACTTCGGCACAACTATGTTCTGTTGCTTCTAGCTTTATCTCTAACAATTCACGAATCTCATCAAGACTCAAACCCAGATCTTTCGCCTTTAGGATAAAGCTGACCTGATTCTGGTTTTGTTGATTATATAAGCGGTAGCCAGACTCACTTCGCCCAGCAGGCTTAATCAGTTGGTTTTTCTCATAAAATCGCAGAGTATCTGCGGTGACATTACACCGTTTTGCCAGTTCACCGATCTGAAACATAACTTTTCCTATTAACTGTTTCATTACTTTTTAAGTCAAAAGACGAGCTTTTTGCAATTAATTTTGCGATGCCAAACGATTGCGCGAGCTTTTTTGTAATAAATTAGTTAGAATGTGCGCCATCAAACTCAGAGACTAGTCTATCACCAGCCAATGCTGGAAAGGTCTTTACCAAAACTGGCCAATATTTTACTGCTATTTACCTAGTAAAGCGTAAGAACAAGTTCATTTTTGGCAAATATCTTTATTTATATATTAACTCTGTGACTTTGAGGAAATGGAAGCATGACTAACGCTCGTCCTATTCGCCGCGCTCTAATCAGCGTATCAGACAAAACTGGTATTGTTGAGTTTGCCCAAGCTCTTGCTAACCGTGGCGTTGATATTCTATCCACTGGTGGTACAGCTCGCCTACTAGCAGAGAAAGGGATCTCTGTTACAGAAGTATCAGACTACACTGGTTTCCCAGAAATGATGGACGGTCGTGTTAAGACTCTACACCCTAAAGTTCACGGTGGTGTGCTTGGCCGTCGAGGTCAAGATGATGATGTGATGGAAAAACACGGCATCAACCCTATCGACATCGTAGTCGTTAACCTCTACCCGTTCGCAGAAACCGTTGCTAAAGAAGGTTGTACCTTAGCTGACGCGGTTGAAAACATCGACATCGGTGGCCCTACAATGGTTCGTTCTGCTGCTAAAAACCACAAAGACGTAACGATCGTGGTTAATGCTCACGATTACGAGCGTGTTATCGCAGAAATGGATGCTAACGATAACTCTCTAACCTTAGAAACTCGCTTCGATCTAGCGATTGCCGCATTCGAGCACACGGCTGCTTACGACGGCATGATCGCTAACTACTTCGGCACTATGGTTCCTTCATACGGAGAGAACAAGGAAGGTGATGAAGAGAGCAAATTCCCTCGCACTTTTAACCAGCAGTTCATCAAGAAGCAAGATATGCGCTACGGTGAAAACAGCCACCAGGATGCCGCTTTCTATGTAGAAGCGAACCCAGAAGAAGCATCCGTTTCGACTGCACGCCAAATCCAAGGCAAGGCGCTTTCTTACAACAACATTGCCGATACTGATGCGGCACTAGAGTGTGTTAAAGAGTTCGACGAGCCAGCTTGTGTCATCGTTAAGCACGCTAACCCATGTGGTGTAGCACTCGGTAGCAACATCCTAGAGGCATACGATCGTGCATACAAAACGGACCCAACGTCTGCATTCGGCGGCATTATCGCATTCAACAAAGAGCTCGATGCTGAAACAGCAACGGCTATCGTTGAGCGTCAGTTCGTTGAAGTGATTATCGCACCATCTGTATCCGCTGAAGCGATTGAAGTGGTTGCAGCGAAGAAAAACGTTCGTCTACTTGAGTGTGGTGAATGGTCAACCAAGACGACAGGTTTTGATGTTAAACGCGTTAACGGTGGCCTTCTGGTTCAAGACCGCGATCAAGGCATGGTAAGCCTAGATGACCTTAAAGTCGTGTCTAAACGCCAACCGACAGATGAAGAGCTAAAAGACGCGCTATTCTGCTGGAAAGTTGCGAAGTACGTTAAATCAAACGCGATTGTTTATTCAAAAGGCGACATGACTATCGGTGTTGGCGCAGGTCAAATGAGCCGAGTTTACTCAGCAAAAATCGCTGGTATTAAAGCAGCTGACGAAGGTCTGCAAGTCGAAGGCTGTGTTATGGCTTCTGATGCATTCTTCCCATTCCGTGATGGTATCGATGCAGCCGCAGAAGCGGGCATTAAATGCGTAATTCAACCAGGCGGCTCTATGCGTGATGACGAAGTTATCGCAGCCGCAGACGAGCACGGTATGGCGATGATCTTTACGGGTATGCGTCACTTCCGCCACTAAAAAGAAGCTAGAGCGCTTCGCGCAGAGTCGCGAGCAGCGAGTACGGTTAACAACAATCACTCGAAGCTCGCTACTCAATATTCGAAGCTAAGCAATTTGATTGAAGGATTTAAAATGAACGTATTGATTATTGGTTCTGGTGGTCGTGAACATGCTCTTGGCTGGAAAGCGGCACAAAACCCAAATGTAGAAACTGTTTTTATTGCACCAGGTAACGCAGGTACAGCACTTGAGCCTAAACTTGAGAACGTCAACATCGGCGTTGAGAGTATTTCTGAGCTGGTCGCTTTTGCGAAAGAAAAACAGATTGAGCTGACCATTGTCGGCCCTGAAGCTCCATTGGTAATCGGTGTGGTTGACGCTTTCCGTGAAGCGGGTCTGCCTATCTTTGGCCCTACGCAAGCCGCTGCTCAGCTGGAAGGTTCTAAAGCTTTCACCAAAGACTTCTTAGCACGCCACAATATTCCAACGGCTGCTTACGCAAACTTCACTGAGATTGAACCTGCTCTGGCTTACGTTCGTCAACAAGGCGCGCCAATCGTCGTAAAAGCTGACGGCCTAGCCGCTGGTAAAGGCGTTATTGTTGCAATGACGCTAGAAGAAGCGGAAGAAGCGATTAAAGACATGTTGGCGGGTAACGCGTTTGGTGAAGCTGGTAGCCGTGTTGTCATTGAAGAGTTTCTCGACGGTGAAGAAGCTAGCTTTATTGTTATGGTCGATGGCAAAAGCGTACTGCCAATGGCCACCAGCCAAGACCATAAGCGTGTCGGTGACAAAGACACAGGCCCGAATACCGGTGGTATGGGTGCTTACTCTCCTGCGCCAGTGGTTACTCCTGAAATTCATGAGCGAATCTTGCAAGAGGTTATCTACCCAACCGTTCGTGGGATGGATGCTGAAGGTGCACCGTACACAGGTTTCCTTTACGCTGGTCTAATGATCGACAAAGAAGGCACGCCAAAAGTGATCGAATACAACTGTCGATTCGGTGATCCAGAAACGCAACCAATCATGATGCGTATGGAATCCGATCTTGTTGAGCTTTGCTTGATGGCAATCGACGAAAAGCTAGATGAAGCCGAGTCTAAGTGGGATCCTCGCGCGTCTATCGGTGTAGTACTAGCAGCAGGTGGCTACCCAGGTGATTATGCGAAAGGTGATGTCATTTCTCTCCCAGCGAATGAGCAGGAAGGAGAGAAAATCTTCCACGCTGGCACAACCAACAATGCTGATGGCGATGTGGTCACTAACGGTGGCCGTGTTCTATGCGCGACGGCGCTTGGAAATAGTGTCTCAGAGGCTCAGGAACGCGCTTACGCACTCGCTAAACAAGTTAGCTGGAACGGAATGTTCCATCGTAATGACATCGGCTACAGAGCGATTGAACGCGAGCAAGGGAAATAGCTTCTAGCTTCTAGCTTCTAGCTTCTAGCTTCTAGCTTCTAGCTTCTAGCTTCTAGCTTCTAGCTTCTAAAACGTAAAAGGCTTGGTCATCAATACCAAGCCTTTTGTTTATTCTGATCATCACCGGCGACTAGTGTCGCTGGCTAACAGTTACTCTTCTATTAAACTCGGCCGTTCGATACAGTCATGACTATCATCTGCAAGCATCAGCAATTCACTAGCAACGATTCGATTGCCACGAGTAGTGCCAAGGAATGCCGCGTAGCTGTCAATCGTGGATAGGCGGTTGACGACAAAACTCGGCAAAGTTTCGTTAAACTCAACTTCTGAGTAACTCTTTCCTGAGCAAGTATCAAACGTCGAGCCATCCCAATAGCCTTGAATAAGAGCTAAACCGTCTCGACTCTGCCCTTTAGTGACATTGGAAATGTTCAGCGCTTCTTGTTTCAACCAAGCTAATTTCTCAGATTTGAGCGGCAGTACACGTCCATCAAGTCGATATTGTTGATAAACCGCCTCACCATCTTTATTAAAACGGACATGGATGCGATATGGCACTAGCGCTTTGTTGTCTTTTAATTGCTCTCCCTCACGAATCAACTCTCGTAACTTTCCCTCATCCCAACGATAGTCAGTTTTGTACCAACCATAATCGCCAGCACTGACATGATCAGCGGCGGTGTATGGAAAGCTGAGTCTCTCGGTGTACCAATACAAACTCGTGGCATCACCGATTGTCTGGCCGCCAGTATAATCAGAATATTGGTCAAGGTTTGGCGTCGGTACGCTCGAAGAGCAACCGATAAGCAAAGAAGCGATTAGTGAAGGGGCTAGTAATTTTTTCATCTTCATAAAACAAATATACGCCAAGATAGGGACTACCTTGACGTATTATATACAATCTAGAGCGATTGACTCTGAAATCGGTACTTAATTATTTCACTGAATCTTTCAGTGCTTTACCTGCTACGAATGCTGGTACATTTGCCGCTGCGATTTGGATCTCAGCACCTGTTTTAGGGTTACGGCCAGTACGTGCAGCACGGTGGTTAACTTTAAATGTACCAAAACCAATTAGTTGAACTTGGTCACCCTCTTTCAGTGCACCAGTCACACCTTCAAGAGTTGCTTCAAGAGCAGCTTTAGCTTGTGCTTTAGATAGATCTGCTTTCTCTGCGATAAAGTCGATTAATTGGGTCTTGTTCATTAGGTTTCCCTTCTCATAGGTTATCGAATTCCACTCACTCTAAATCATAAATGCCCTATCTGGCAAAGGTTTGTAAGCGATCTTTAGCTCTCATGACGTACTTTTAACCATAATCTGAGCATTAACTCACAATTTGTTACTGTGACAGAGAAACTTAATACTTGTTTTTAACCATCTTTAGCCTTATTTATAAGCATGCAATAGCCCGTAAAGCCTGATATTTCGGGACTTAAAGCGAATAGAAAGTGCTCACATCGATAATGCGCAGGCATGAAAATTTACCCTTTTCATGCAAAATTTGATGAGTGTATAAAACCACATAGGACATTTATGTTTCTGCTAACAATATACGTCTCTGTTGCGATTGGCGTATCGTTTATCTGCTCCGTTTTAGAAGCGGTTCTTCTGAGTATCTCACCAAGTTATATCGCCCAATTGCGTCAGCAAGGCCACCCTGCTGCCACCTCATTGGCTAAGTTAAAAACAGATATCGACCGACCACTAGCGTCGATCCTGACACTCAATACGATTGCCCACACCATCGGCGCAGCAACCGCAGGTGCTCAAGCAGCCGTCGTCTTTGGGAGTCAATGGCTAGGCGTTTTCTCTGGTGTTCTTACACTCGGCATACTTGTTTTTTCTGAGATCGTCCCGAAAACCATTGGTGCGACGTACTGGCGTCAATTAGCACCAGCTGCCGCGACGACATTGCGCTGGATGGTATGGTCGCTAACACCGTTTGTGTGGTTCTCAGAGCAGATAACCAAACGCCTATCTCGAGGGCATCAAGCACCAAAAATGCGTGACGAGTTGTCAGCGATGGCGATTCTTGCGCGCGAGAGCGGAGAGTTTGCCGAAGGTGAGTCAAAGATGCTCAACAACCTTCTGGGTATTCAAGATGTACTTGTCACACAGGTCATGACCCCTCGCCCAGTGGTTTTTCGCGTTGATGCAGAAATGACAATCAATGAGTTTCTTGACCGTCATAAAGATTCGCCGTTTTCTCGTCCTCTGGTCTACAGCCAGTCTACGGACAATATTATTGGTTTTGTGCACCGCCTCGAACTGTTCAAACTGCAACACGCTGGTAGTGGAGAAAAACAACTCGGAGCGGTAATGCGCCCAGTCCATGTTCTGCTCAACACCATTAAGCTACCAAAAGCCTTTGAACAAATGATGGCAAAGCGCCTGCAACTGGCCATGGTGGTCGATGAATACGGTACGATTCAAGGGATCTTAACCCTTGAAGACGTTTTCGAGCACTTAGTTGGTGAAGAGATTGTCGACGAAGCTGACCGTGCAACGGATATGCAGGAGCTTGCCTTTGAACGCTGGGAGAAGTGGAAGAAAACCCACGGCGTTATCGAAAGTCGCGATGATGACGAAAAGGCGAGTAGCGAGTAGCGAGTAGCGAGTGGCAAGTTGCGAGTTGCGAGTTGCGAGTTGCGAGTTGCGAAAAGAAAGAGGGTTGACGTTTTATGTCAACCCTTCTCTTGTTCCTGTTTACTCATAGCTAGAAGCTAGATACTCGCAGCTTTCTAGATCTCTATACCGATATTACTGACACCTTCATCACGCAGTTCAAAGCGTAAGTCTTTAATCAACTCAATATCACGCTCTTCTGCTTCACGAAGTGGACGGAAGATTGCCCATTGCACATCCCATTCACCGCAAACCGCTTCATTCTCTTTCTGGTTTTCGTTAGTAATCTCTTCACCCGTTTGCGCTTCTTCTAGTTGAGCAACCGTCATTACAGATTGTTGGCTAACCTTATGCATGTTTTCATACAGGTAGTCTCTATCTAGCAAGCCGTGAAGAAGATCGGACAGAGCCACACATGCGTCAATGGCTGGATAAACACCATAGAAGTCGAAATCCTCTGAGCTAGGAATAATTTCTTCTAACTTTTCTAGCTGGCGCTCAAAGTTCACTTTGGCGGTTTTAACGGTTAACTGTTCCCAAATACTATCCAAAATATCACGATAAATTCGCGCTTCGGCAAACTTGGTGCTTTCACAAAACATTGCGAAGTTTGGATACATACGTTCACACAAGCTCACCATAAAGGTAATCTGTTTCCATGGTTCTAACTTCTCAAGGCGAAGCTGAAGAGGATTCTGTAGCATAGAGACTCTTTGGGTCTGTTGACCTAGTTGCTGAATTAGACAGCGGAAAGTGTACTTGATAACCAACAGGGAAAAAAGCAAGGCGATGAACAATTTCACTCATAAAGTTTACCTTCTCACTGAAGATGACACTTATTACCTCAAGCTGCTTGAATCCGCACAGCTAGATGACTTAGAAGTTACTCAAAAACGCGACGAGGCAACGATCCTACTCGCCTCTCCACCAATGGCGGCAAAATGCCTTGATCAGTTCCCAAAACTGGAGTGGATCCAAGCTATCTATGCTGGTGTTGATGCGTTGCTTCCACATTTGAACGGTTTTACAGGCCCATTGACCAATGTCAAAGGAATATTTGGTCAGCAGATCTCTGAGTATGTACTTGGTTATAGCATTGCTTATCAGCGCCATTTTTATCACTATCATACCGAGCAACAGGGCTCTAACTGGCAACCAATGCCATACCAATCTCTAAGTGGCAAAAAAATGGTCGTTCTCGGCACAGGTTCCATTGGTTCCCATCTTGCAGAGGTTGCCAAAAGTTTTGCTATTGTGCCTATCGGAGTGAATCGCAGCGGTATACCGACAAAACACTCCCCTTTTGCAGCAACCTACCATATTCAAGAACTGACCACTGCCCTGCAAGAAGCCGATATTGTCGTTAATACACTACCGAATACGCCTCAAACTCGACATATCCTCAACCAAGAGAGCTTATCGCACTGCCAAGGTGCTCTGCTCTTTAATGTCGGCCGAGGCACTGCAGTAGAAGAAAATGGGCTGTTAAGTGCCTTGAACAATAGACATATCCGCCACGCGTTTCTCGACGTGTTTGCGCAAGAACCACTGCCTGAGAGCCACCTTTTCTGGACGCATGAAAATATTACGCTCACGCCACATATCGCAGCGTTAAGCTTTCCGGAACAAGTGGTCGATATCTTCGTAGAGAATTATCAAAGCTGGCGTGATGGCTTTAGCCTAAATAACCTTGTCGATATCAATAAAGGCTACTAGTTCGAGTCAAAACACATATTAGAAGAGCGATTATGCCTATGGGGTTATGTTATCCGTGACTATGTAAACAGCCACCTAAAGCCACATAACAGGCAATAAAAGCGCCTAACGGAGCTTTTGCATAAGTTAATCTGAACCAAACAGATCTCGGGTATAGACCTTGTCAGCAACATCTGCTAGCTCTTCTGCCATGCGGTTAGACACGATAACATCCGATTTAGCTTTAAACGCATCGAGATCACGTATCACTTGTGAATGAAAGAATTCATCTTCTTCAAGCACAGGTTCATACACGATAACCGTAATCCCTTTCGCCTTAAGGCGCTTCATGATGCCTTGTATGGAAGATGCTCGAAAATTATCTGAGCCAGATTTCATGATAAGACGGAATATACCAACGACCTGTGGCTCACGTTTTAAGATCGAGTCAGCAATAAAATCTTTTCGGGTGCGGTTCGCATCAACGATTGCGCCGACAATATTGTTAGGCACATCCTGGTAGTTAGCTAATAACTGCTTAGTGTCTTTAGGTAAGCAGTAACCGCCATAGCCAAACGAAGGATTATTGTAATGGGCGCCAATACGTGGATCTAAACCGACACCTTGAATGATCTGCCTCGTATCTAGGCCATGCGCTTCTGCATAGGAGTCAAGCTCATTAAAGTAAGCCACGCGCATCGCGAGATATGTATTAGAGAACAACTTAACCGCTTCGGCCTCGGTAGAGTTAGTCAGAAGCACATCGATATTCTCTTTAAAAGCCCCCTCCACCAGCAGATTAGCGAACTCTTGCGCGCGCTCACTCTGTTCACCGACAATGATACGTGATGGGTGTAAGTTGTCGTAGAGCGCTTTACCTTCTCGAAGAAACTCAGGCGAGAACAGTAGGTTACTACAACCTAACTCCTTCTTAATACGGTCGGTGTAACCAACAGGAACTGTAGACTTTATCACCATGATCGCTTCTGGGTTGATTGCCATAACATCTTTAATCACCGACTCAACAGAAGAGGTATTAAAGTAGTTTGTCACAGGGTCATAATCTGTTGGGGTCGCAATTACGACAAAGCGTGCTCCTTCGTAAGCCATTCCCTTATCAGTCGTCGCAACAAAGTTGATCGGTTTATTGGTTAAAAAATCCTCAATCTCGACGTCCGCTATGGGCGAGATTTTTTGGTTTAGGAGTTCCACCTTTTTTTCAATAACATCTAGCGCAACCACTTGATGGTTTTGCGCAAGTAACATTGCATTGGAGAGGCCTACATACCCTGTACCAGCTACGGCAATCTTCACAACTTACTCCATTTAAGTCCAATCTCGGAGAATCTGGGGCTCTCTGTATTGAGCTGTTATTGTTCCGAAAGAATGAGACTAGATCTATTAACTAATAAGCACAGCGTACACCGACATGCTGCGCCAAAGCGCATAAAATACCACACAACTTAACTCAAACAAAAACGGAGACCATAGTCTCCGTTTTTAGATGTTAAGTAGCTAGGCGGTTACATCATACCGCCCATGCCACCCATACCACCCATGCCGCCCATATCAGGCATAGATGAAGCATCTTTCTGTGGTAAGTCAGTCACCATGGCTTCAGTTGTGATCATTAGACCTGCAACTGATGCTGCGAACTGTAGTGCGCTACGAGTCACTTTAGTTGGATCTAGGATACCCATCTCAATCATGTCACCGTATTCGCCAGTTGCAGCGTTGTAACCGTAGTTACCTTCACCTGCACGAACGTTGTTCGCAACAACAGACTCTTCATCACCTGCGTTCTTAGTGATTTGACGGATTGGCGCTTCCATTGCACGTAGAGCAACGCGGATACCCACGTTTTGTTCTTCGTTGTCACCTTCTAGGTTAGCAACTTTAGATGCTGCGCGAATAAGAGCCACACCACCACCAGCGACAACACCCTCTTCAACCGCTGCGCGAGTTGCATGAAGCGCATCTTCAACGCGGTCTTTCTTCTCTTTCATTTCAACTTCAGTCGCGGCACCAACTTTGATCACTGCAACACCGCCAGCTAGCTTAGCTACGCGCTCTTGTAGTTTCTCTTTGTCGTAATCTGAAGTTGCTTCTTCGATCTGTTGACGAATTTGAGCAACACGACCTTGAATCATCGCTTCTTCACCAGCACCATCGATGATAGTAGAGTTTTCTTTAGTGATAGTGACACGCTTAGCTTGACCTAGGTCTTCAAGAGTGACTTTCTCTAGCTCTAGACCGATCTCTTCAGAGATCACTGTACCGCCTGTTAGGATAGCGATGTCTTGTAGCATTGCTTTACGACGGTCGCCAAAACCTGGTGCTTTAACAGCCGCTACTTTTACGATGCCGCGCATGTTGTTCACTACTAGCGTCGCTAGAGCTTCACCTTCAACATCTTCAGCAATGATAAGTAGTGGACGAGATGCTTTCGCTACCGCTTCTAGCGTTGGAAGAAGTTCACGAATGTTCGATACTTTCTTATCGACTAGTAGGATGAATGGGCTTTCTAGATCTACGCTGCCCGCTTCTTGGTTGTTGATGAAGTAAGGAGACAGGTAACCGCGGTCAAACTGCATACCTTCAACAACATCTAGCTCATCTTGTAGAGCCTGACCTTCTTCAACAGTAATCACACCGTCGCGGCCGACTTTTTCCATCGCTTCAGCAATGATGTTACCTACTGTTGCATCAGAGTTTGCCGAGATAGTACCAACCTGAGCGATCGCTTTTGTGTCTTTACACTCAACAGACAGTGCTTTTAGCTCTTCAACCGCTGCAACGACTGCTTTGTCGATACCGCGCTTAAGATCCATTGGGTTCATACCCGCTGCAACTGCTTTTAGGCCTTCGTTTACGATTGCTTGCGCAAGAACAGTTGCTGTCGTTGTACCGTCACCCGCTGCGTCGTTCGCTTGAGACGCAACTTCTTTAACCATCTGTGCGCCCATGTTTTGGAACTTGTCTTCAAGCTCGATTTCACGCGCAACAGATACACCATCTTTAGTGATTGTTGGTGCACCGAAAGATTTGTCTAGTACAACGTTACGGCCTTTAGGGCCAAGAGTGACTTTTACTGCATCAGCTAGAATGTTCACACCCTCTAGCATCTTAATACGTGCGTCATTACCAAATTTAACGTCTTTAGCAGCCATCTTTAGTTTCCTTGTCTAAATTCTGTTTAATGATTTCAAATTGAACCTGAGCAAAAAATTACTCAATGATTGCTATTACTCAACGATTGCCATGATGTCGTTTTCTGACATCACTAGCACTTCTTTACCGTCGATTTTTTCAGTTTTAGTACCGTAACCTTCAGCGAAGATAACAGTGTCGCCAACTTTAACGTCCAACGGTAGTACTGTACCGTTTTCTAGGATGCGGCCTTTACCCACAGCTAGTACAACGCCGCGAGTAGATTTCTCTGCAGCTGAACCAGTCAGAACGATACCACCCGCTGACTTAGATTCAACTTCTTGGCGTTCTACGATAACTCGGTCGTGTAATGGACGAATGTTCATCGGTCGTCTCTCCTGAATTTCCATGGTTGATTTGATAAGTGGCTTTCACAGCCTAGCGGTATCTATATGAGGGGTAGATTGGCTAAACCCAAGGGGGAATAAGAATATTTTTGAGAGTTTGAACACAAAACGAGTGGCGAGTGGCGAGTGGCGAGTGGCGAGTGGCGAGTGGCGAGTGGCGAGTGGCGAGTGGCGAGTGGCGAGTGG
>NZ_JBNJOH010000042.1:0-37322 GCF_050113735.1 Vibrio sp. TRT 2004
AGAAATGCACCGAGGAGACTGTGAACCATCACAAATGATGAAAAATCAGAAAATACCCCACTGCTACAGAGGGGTCGATGGAAGGCTCGATACCGCTGTACTTTAACCTCAACCGCCGTCCGATACATCCAATGAGCGGGTAACTGCCTGCTGCATCGGTCGTTTGGCTGATAGCGGGTATTGGCTGTAACACGATAGAACGAAAAACGGCCCCAATTGAGGGCCGTTTGTAAGCGTATGGTTCGCTATCCAGTGCGTTCAAACCACTGTAAGTGATAGGAGTTGTGTTTTAAAATCTCAACGTTCAATTAACGCTGTTTATTACGAACACCTTGCTGACCTGAGCTTTTCTTCGGTTTACGACGTGATGGGTTGTTGCTACGCCCACCAGTACTGTTCACGCGCTCTTCGTGACGTTTAACCGCACGACGGATTTTTTGGCTGCGTGAACGCTCACGTTTACGTGATGAGTTTGATTTGCTCTCATCAAGAAGCGTTTGACGTTCAGGACGAAGTTCTACCAATTCACGTAGGTAGTTTACTTCTTTAAGATCCAGTTCCATCCAGCCGCCACGAGGCAATTTCTTATCTAGGTAGATATCACCGTAGCGTACACGTTTAAGGCGGCTAACCGTGGTATCTTGAGATTCCCACAAACGACGAACCTCACGGTTACGACCTTCGTTGATGGCTACGTAGAAAGTGTGGTTCATACCATCACCACCCGCGTAAACAACGTCTTCGAAACGCGCCATACCATCTTCTAGTTCAACACCGCGAACTAGATTCTTCACTTTTTGTTCCGTTACTTCGCCGAAGACACGTACTAAGTATTCACGCTCTACTTGACGACTTGGGTGCATCAAACGGTTTGCCAATTCACCATCTGTTGTGAAAAGCAGAAGTCCTGATGTGTTGGCATCTAAACGGCCAACTGAAATCCAGCGAGAGCCACGGATTTTAGGCAAACGGTCAAATACAGTACGACGACCTTCTGGGTCATGACGAGTACACAGTTCACCTTCTGGCTTGTAATATGCGAGTACTCGACAGATCACTTCTTCCTGCGCTTTAGCAGAAACAGTATGACCATCGATACGCACAACTGCGTTTTCATCTTCTAGTCGTTCACCAAGCTTAGCAACGACACCGTTCACACTCACGCGACCTGCTTTAATCAAAGCTTCTAGTTCGCGACGAGAGCCATGACCAGCTCGGGCTAATACTTTCTGTAGTTTTTCGTTCATTTATCTACCTATGTGTCGTCTTCTCAGACGTCGAATAAACAAGTGCGACCAAAAATCGCGGTCGCACATTATCGCAAAAAGTGTGCTAAAAATCACGTACTTTTGATTACTCGAACGGTGCAGGATCTCCAGTACCCACACGGGCAATCACAGGTTCGTCTTCACTAAAATCAACCACAGTGGTTGGTTGTTCACCCAAATAACCACCGTTAAGGATGCAGTCAACCGCATGTTCCAACTTATCGCGGATATCTTCTGGATCAGATTCCGTCACTTCGTTACCCGGTAGGATAAGAGAAGTCGACATCAATGGTTCACCTAACGCTTCAAGTAGATCAAGCGCAATGCGGTTGTCTGGAATACGAATACCGATCGTCTTACGCTTTGCATTCATTAGGCGACGTGGTACTTCCTTAGTCCCTTTAAAAATAAAAGTGTAAGGCCCCGGTGTATTATTCTTGAGTAGACGAAATGCCGTGTTGTCTACTCGAGCGTATAAAGAGATCTCTGACAGGTCACGACATAATAGAGTAAAGTTGTGCTTGTCGTTCAAGCGACGTATCTGACAGATACGCTCCAATGCTTGTTTATTTTCAAGCTGACAACCAAGTGCGTAGCCTGAATCGGTCGGGTAAACCACTACCCCACCGTTACGAATGATTGCTACAGCCTGATTGATCAAGCGAGCCTGTGGGTTTTCTGGATGAACGTAAAAAAACTGGCTCATTGTAATTCCTCATTATCGAGTCTCTCGACTCTATAGTTATTCAATATGGGCTGAATCTGTTGCCGAAGGTTCAATGCCCCAATCCTTCCATACGGGTTCAACACCCGATGGCAACCATAAATTTCGACCTAGCTCCATCCAAGGAGATGGATAATGGAAGTCGCTACCTTGCGAAGCTAATAGTTTGTATTGTATAGCATAATCTGCCAAGTTGCGCCTTTCTTGTTGAGCTTGTTGCGGCTGTGCGACCTCCATCGCGTCACCACCGGCTTCAGTAAAGGCTGTTAACAGACGCTTGATCCATTTTGCCGTTAGATCATAGCGCCCCGGATGCGCGAGTACCGCATGCCCTCCGGCTTGATGAATCGCGTCAATCGCGTCTTTCATCGAGCACCATGTTGGGGGCACGTACCCTGGATTGTTACGAGTTAGGTACTTTTTAAAAACCTGCTGCATGGTCTTCGCATATTGGTTATCCACCAGCCATTTGGCAAAGTGCGCTCGGGTAATTGGTGCGTCGCCTGCAATAACCTTCACCTCTTCCAACACGCCTTCTCGAGTGGCTTTAGCCAACCTGCTGGCGATCAGTTCCGCACGACCTTCTCGATGCTTCTTTTGCTGCTCAATCAAGTCAGTGAGCGCTTGAGAGTGGGGATCGATGTTTAATCCAACAATATGGATATCTTTGTTTTGCCACACAGTGGAAATTTCAATCCCGTTGATCAGTGTCAGCGGTAAATTATTTTGCTTTATGTACTGATGTGCAGGCTCCAGTGCATCGACCGTGTCATGGTCAGTGATCGCTAAAACTTCAAGCTGAAAGCTCAATGCTCTATCGATTAATTCATTGGGAGGTAATCGTCCGTCTGAGGCTGTAGTGTGACTATGTAAATCAATTCGCATAATTTTAGTTTTTTTGGTTGACTTTTTACCTCTGCACTAGTTAACTAGTACACAAATACGAAGTACCTGATTTAAGGCTCACTATGTTACAAGACATCCAACAAAAGCAAAAAGCAAAAGTTACTGCTCACTCTATTAATAATAGAGCAGTAGATCTTGCTTGGTGGCGCACTTGGACAAGTTCTTGGTGGGCTAACGTGTACTTTTAATAAGTGAAAAGCATGTTCAAAAGCCCGCTGCCGAAGCGGGCTTTTTTGTTTTGTAATCTGTCTCACATCTAACTGCTCAAACAATGGACAAATTTAACCGAAACTTGATTGGGCGACTGTGCGCTTTATGCGACTATGTAGGCAGGAAACTATTTTTAGAGATAAGGAGGTCTGGTGAACAAGGCCATTGAAATCAAAAAGCTAGGCGCTATCGAACTGCTTCGAACCACCGCACCTTATGCCGAAGATCCAACACAGTTGTTTCACACCTTATGTGAACACAAAAGTGATAGCTTACTGTTAGAGTCGGCAGAAATTGATTCGAAACAGGATCTGCAAAGTCTGCTTATCGTAGATTCAGCTGTTCGCATTGTCTGTTTTGGCCATACCGTGACCATGACAGCCTTAACGGAGAACGGTAAAAACCTACTTACTCACCTCACCAACAATATCCAAGCGAATATCGAACACTCGTTTGATGGCAATCAGTTGGTCCTCAATTTTACAACGCCTTGTGACACGATTGACGAGGATTCTCGTCTGCGTGAGGCCTCATCATTTGATGCCTTACGTTTGATTCAACATAGCTTTGATATTGACTCGCTACACAAACACGCCATTTTTATCGGCGGTCTGTTTGCCTATGATCTTGTGGCGAATTTCGAACCCTTAGGCGATGCAGAAGCGACGAATCAATGCCCAGATTATGTGTTCTATGTGGCCGAAACCCTGCTCGTGGTCGATCATCAGAAGCAATCTTGTGAACTGCAAGCGACACTATTTGCGGACACTTCGAATCCAACTCAACTAGAGCAACGCCTTGATTCTATCCGCCAACAGTGTGCAGAGCTCAAGCCATTACCAAAAGCGACGTTGGTCAGCGATACCACCGCGACACCAAGTATATCTGATCAAGACTTCTGCCAGATTGTTCGCGACCTCAAAGAATATGTCGTCAAGGGAGATGTGTTTCAGGTTGTACCTTCTCGCCGCTTCACATTACCTTGCCCGTCGCCTCTTGCCGCTTACAAAGCACTGAAGCAAAGCAACCCAAGTCCTTACATGTTCTACATGCAAGATGAGTTGTTTACCCTGTTCGGCGCGTCACCAGAAAGCGCACTTAAATACGAAACTCATACCAATCAAATCGAGATATACCCTATTGCCGGTACTCGTCGTCGTGGCAAACGCGCAAACGGAGAGATTGATTTCGATCTCGATAGCCGAATTGAACTTGAGCTGCGTACCGATAAAAAAGAGAACGCTGAGCATATGATGCTAGTCGACTTAGCACGAAACGACGTAGCACGTATCTCTCAACCAGGTACACGTCACGTTGCCGATCTGTTGAAGGTTGATCGCTATAGCCATGTCATGCACTTAGTGTCTCGCGTGGTTGGGCAACTTCGCGATGACTTGGATGCCCTACACGCTTACCAGGCTTGCATGAATATGGGAACACTAACTGGCGCTCCTAAGATTCGCGCAATGCAGTTAATCCGCGATGTCGAACAAGCCCGACGTGGCAGTTACGGTGGTGCGGTGGGCTATCTAACGGGCGAAGGTACGCTGGATACTTGTATCGTTATTCGTTCTGCGTACGTTGAAAATGGCATTGCACAGGTTCAGGCTGGCGCAGGGGTGGTATTTGATTCAGACCCACAAAGCGAAGCCGATGAAACACGTGGCAAGGCACAAGCAGTAATCTCTGCTATTCAAGCAGCACACAAGGAGTAGCATCGAGATGGCAAATATCATATTCATCGACAACTTTGATTCGTTCACTTACAACTTGGTCGACCAATTTCGCTCTCTTGGGCATCAGGTCACGGTATACCGCAATAGCATTTCTGCCCAAGCGATTGAAAGCGCCGTTGCCGAACTCGACAATCCCGTCGTACTCTTATCTCCCGGGCCGGGCGCCCCCTCTGAAGCTGGCTCGATGCCTGAGATTCTTCAGCGCTTAAAAGGTAAGGTGCCAATGATTGGCATCTGTCTCGGGCACCAAGCCATTGTGGAAGCCTACGGCGGCATTGTCGCGGGCGCTGGCGAAATCATCCACGGTAAAGTTTCGATGATGGAGCACGAAAACCATGCGACTTACCAAGGACTGCCATCACCATTGGCGATTGCACGCTACCATTCACTTGTCGCAACCAAGGTGCCTGAAACGCTGACTATTACCGCAGAGGTTGATGGCTTGGTTATGTCTGTAGTACAAGAACAAGACAAGGTATGTGGATTCCAGTTCCACCCAGAGTCAATCATGACAACATATGGCGCAACATTGCTTGCGAATGCCATTGAATGGGCTCTAGAAAAGAACAATAAATAAGGAAGAGAATCATGGAACAGATTATTAGTAAGCTCTACGAACAGCAGTCGTTAACTCAGCAAGAGAGCCAGCAGTTATTTGACGTGATTATTCGCGGCGAATTAGACCCTATTTTAATGGCGGCAGCATTGACCGCTCTGAAAATCAAAGGTGAAACACCCGACGAGATCGCTGGCGCTGCTAAGGCTTTGCTCGCTAACGCCAATCCATTTCCACGCCCAGACTACGACTTTGCTGACATCGTCGGCACAGGGGGAGACGGTCACGACACAATCAACATTTCTACCACAGCGGCATTTGTGGCAGCGGCATGTGGATTAAAAGTGGCAAAGCACGGCAACCGCAGTGTCTCTAGTAAATCAGGCAGTTCAGATCTGCTTGATTCATTCGGTATCAACTTAGCAATGAGTGCCGAAGACACGCGAGCTGCGGTCGATACTCTAGGCGTAGCATTTTTATTTGCGCCGCAATACCACCTTGGTGTTCGCCACGCAATGCCTGTTCGCCAAACCATGAAAACTCGAACCATCTTTAACATTTTGGGCCCGTTGATTAACCCTGCTCGCCCTAACATTGAGCTGATGGGTGTCTATAGTGAGGAGCTGGTTCGCCCTATCGCAGAAACCATGTTGCAGATGGGGATGAAACGCGCCGCGGTTGTCCACGGTAGCGGCTTAGATGAAGTGGCGATTCATGGCAAAACCACCGTCGCTGAGATTAAAGATGGTCAGATCCATGAGTACAGCCTGACACCAGCTGACTTTGGTCTTGAGGCGCACCCTCTTGAAGCGATCAAGGGGGGATCTCCTGAAGAAAACCGTGCGATCATTACCAATATGCTGACTGGTAAGGGAACCGACGCTCAGTTAGGTGCTGTAGCCGTCAACGTGGCGCTTTTGATGCGTTTATTTGGTCATGAAGATCTCAAAGCAAACACACAACAAGCCATCGAAGCGATGAACTCCGGTAAGGCGTATCAGTTAGTTCAGCAACTCGCAGCACATGCATAACAACGGCAGTACAAGGTAAGCACAATGACTCAGGTGAAAGATAAATTATCCGAGCACGTTTCAGTGAAAGAAGCTGAGATGGCAGAAGTATTGGCAAAAATTGTTAGAGACAAGCATCAATGGGTCGCTGAACGTAAGCAAGCCCAACCCTTAGCCTCCTTCAAAGATACACTGGTTGCATCTGATCGCAGTTTCTATCAGGCGCTCAATCAACAAAAAACCGTCTTTATTACGGAATGTAAGAAGGCATCTCCGTCTAAAGGCTTAATCCGTGCAGAGTTCGACCTAGATTACATTGCTCATGTTTATAACAACCATGCGGATGCAATCTCAGTACTGACTGATGAGAAGTACTTCCAAGGTAACTTTGAGTTTTTACCTCAGGTGAGGAAGCAAGCCAAGCAGCCTATTCTGTGTAAAGACTTCATGATTGATCGCTATCAGGTTTACCTTGCACGCCACTACTTCGCTGATGCCATCCTGCTGATGTTATCGGTATTGGATGACAACGAATATGTTGAGTTAGCTGAAGTCGCTCACTCTCTTGATATGGGTGTCCTGACCGAAGTTAGCGATGAGGAAGAGTTGCAACGTGCTGTCGCATTAGGCGCAAAAGTGATTGGCATTAACAACCGTAACCTACGCGACCTTACAACGGATTTGAACCGTACCAAACAACTTGCTCCAACCATCCGTGAGCTCGCACCTGATGCCGTTATTATCTCTGAATCAGGAATTTATACTCATCAACAAGTTCGTGACCTTAGCCAATATGCCGATGGTTTCTTGATTGGCAGTTCATTAATGGCTGAAGATGACTTAGAACTTGCAGTTCGTAAAGTGACCATGGGCGAGAACAAAGTCTGTGGGCTCACCCACCCTAACGATGCCGCGAAAGCCTATCAATCTGGTGCCGTTTTTGGCGGATTAATTTTTGTTGAACAGTCTCCACGCTACGTCGATCAGGAAAGCGCACGTCTGACAATGAGCGGAGCCCCGCTCAATTATGTCGGCGTGTTCCAAAATCACCGTCTAGAAACCATAGTCGACACCGTGTGTGAACTGGGTTTAGCCGCTGTTCAATTGCATGGTAGTGAAGACCAAGCATTTGTAAATCAACTCAAGTCCGCACTGCCACCACAAGTAGAAATTTGGAAAGCGTATGGTGTGAGTCAATCCGTTCCTGTCCTACTGAGTGAAAACATCGACCGCCATTTACTCGATACCAAAGTCGGTGCGCAAGTTGGCGGGACTGGCCTAGTGTTCGACTGGTCGTTAATTGGCGACCCATCCAAAGTCATGCTCGCGGGCGGTATCACTCCTTTCAACGCTCAAAAAGCGGCCGAGCAAGGATGCCTTGGACTCGATCTTAACTCAGGCGTGGAACACTCCCCGGGTAAAAAAGACGCAGACAAACTCGAACAAGCTTTTATTGCGATTAGAAACTACTAAATTATCAGCGACGTGAGTTGCTTCACGTTGGACAAAATTAAAGGAATTAAACACCATGGCAAAACTTGATGCCTACTTTGGCGAATATGGTGGTCAGTATGTACCACAAATTCTCGTTCCAGCTCTGGATCAGCTTGAACAAGCATTTATCGACGCACAACAAGACCCTGAGTTCCAAAGCGAATTCATGTCTCTGCTCCAAGAGTATGCAGGCCGTCCGACTGCCTTGACCTTGACGCGTAACTTAACCAAAGGCACCAAAACCAAACTTTACTTAAAACGTGAAGATCTACTGCACGGTGGTGCACACAAAACTAACCAAGTGTTAGGACAAGCCCTGCTGGCAAAACGCATGGGTAAGCACGAAATCATCGCGGAAACCGGTGCAGGTCAACACGGTGTTGCTACCGCTCTTGCATGTGCATTGCTTGGTCTCAAGTGCCGTGTTTACATGGGTGCGAAAGACGTCGAACGTCAAAGCCCTAACGTATTCCGCATGAAACTTATGGGTGCAGAAGTCATTCCAGTTCACTCTGGCTCAGCGACGCTCAAAGACGCTTGTAACGAAGCATTGCGTGACTGGTCTGCCAGTTATGAAGAAGCACACTACCTCCTTGGCACTGCGGCAGGCCCTCACCCATTCCCAACCATAGTGCGCGAGTTCCAACACATGATCGGTGAAGAGACCAAAAACCAGATTTTGGCTCGTGAAGGACGCCTCCCAGATGCGGTCATCGCCTGTGTCGGAGGTGGTTCAAACGCTATTGGGATGTTTGCCGATTTCATTGAAGAAGAGAGTGTTCGCCTGATCGGTGTTGAACCTGCTGGTAAGGGTATCGATACTGACCAACATGGCGCACCACTGAAACATGGTAAAACAGGTATCTTCTTTGGTATGAAAGCCCCCTTGATGCAGGATGAGCATGGCCAAGTTGAAGAGTCGTATTCTGTCTCTGCCGGCCTAGACTTCCCTTCTGTAGGTCCACAGCATGCTTACTTGAACGCTATTGGTCGAGCTGAATACGATAACGTAACGGATGATGAAGCGCTGGAAGCATTTCAAGAGCTAGCACGTAACGAAGGGATTATTCCGGCGTTAGAATCATCTCACGCATTAGCTCACGCGTTACGAATGGCACGTGAAAACCCTGAAAAAGAACAATTACTTGTGGTAAACCTTTCTGGCCGTGGCGATAAAGATATTTTCACTGTCCATGACATTCTGCAACAAAAAGGAGCGATCTAATGAACCGTTATGAAAAGCTATTCACGCGCTTAAACGATGCCAATCAAGGTGCTTTCGTTCCGTTCGTAACGGTTTGCGATCCTAATCCTGAGCAGTCATTCAAAATCATGGAAACCTTGGTTGAGTCTGGTGCAGATGCCCTTGAGTTAGGTATTCCATTCTCAGATCCTCTGGCAGACGGTCCTACCATTCAAGGGGCGAACATTCGTGCTCTTGAGGCGAGTGCAACACCTGATATCTGCTTTGATATGATCGCGAAGATTCGTAGCAAATATCCAGATCTACCAATTGGTCTGCTTATGTACGCGAACCTAGTTTACTCACGTGGAATAGATAACTTTTACCAACGCTGCGCGAATGCAGGTATTGACTCTGTGCTTATCGCAGACGTTCCGACCAACGAAAGTAGCGAGTTTGTCGCTGCGGCTGAAAAGTTTGGCATTCATCCAATTTTTATCGCACCGCCAACAGCGAGTGACGAGACGCTTAAGCAAGTTTCTCAATTGGGTGGTGGCTATACCTACCTACTTTCTCGAGCTGGTGTTACTGGTGCAGAAACCAAAGCCAACATGCCCGTTGGTGACATGCTAGAGAAACTAAAACGCTTTGATGCGCCACCAGCGTTGCTAGGATTTGGTATTTCAGAACCCGCTCAGGTAAAGCAGGCGATTGAATCTGGTGCTGCGGGGGCGATTTCGGGCTCTGCGGTGGTCAAAATCATCGAAAATAACCTTGATGACCCACAACAAATGTTAAATCAACTGGCAAACTTTGTTTCTTCAATGAAGTCAGCAACACATAAGTAACGTGTTAGCCATCTAAACTTCTATGAGATCAGCTTCTTATCAAGCATAAAAAGCTGATCTTTTTTTTAACAAACCACACCCTTTGTTGCCACTGCTAAACAGCCGCAACAAGCAATCATTTCACCCCAAACCATCACCACACCAAATAGCAAACGGTTGCTATTGAGCAAAAAATTAGCACTCGTCAATAAATCATCGAATAATCCGTTCAACATGCCCTGTTCGATATTGCTAAATGTAAAAATTAAGTGTACAACTCACGACGAAATTATTATCCAATTACAAGTTTTCTCTTGGTGGGTAATTCTAGGAATTTAAATTTTCTTAGCACAGAGGTTATGGAAGTGTTAAAACAAAAGAATTTACTAAGCAACATTGGCGTACAAGTCGTTATTGCCATGATCCTGGGTACTGCCGTTGGTGCCTTCATGGGTGACAGCGCTACCATGTTCGCTCCACTTGGTGCGATTTTTATTAACCTAATCAAAATGCTGGTTATTCCTTTAGTTGCGGTTGCCCTGATCTCAGGTGCGGCAGGCCTAGGTAACAGCCAGTCTGCTGGTAAAGTGGGTCTAGTAACTTTAGGTTACTTCGGTCTAACTTCAGCATTAGCCGTTGCACTTGCGCTGTTTATGGGTGAAGTATTCAAACCTGGACTTGGCATCGACGTATCAGGCGTTGAAGGCATGTTCTCAGCAGAATACGCTTCTAAAGGTGAGCTACCTACTTTCTGGGCAACCATTACTGGTATGATCCCAACTAACGTTTTCCAATCACTTAACGAAGCAAACATCCTTCAGATTCTGGTTTTCTGTATGTTCTTTGGTATTGCAATTTCTAAGCAGTCAAAAGAGCGTCGCGAACCAATCATGAATGGCGTGAACTGTATTGTTGATGCAATGGTATGGATGATCAACAAAGTCATGATCATTGCTCCAATTGGTGTATTCGGTCTGATGGCTGAAGCGGTCGGTACGTTTGGTTTTGGCGCGCTAATGGTCGTCTTCAAACTATTCGTTGTTTACGTTGCCGCTATCATGATCTTCGGCTTCATCGCTTACCCATTAATGGTGCATATCTTCACTAAGACTTCAGCGAAAAAATTCCTTGTTGCTATGAAGAAACCACAAGCGGTTGCACTATCAACAGCGTCATCTATGGCGACGCTTCCTGTAACAATGGATACCGTTGAAAATGAACTTGGTGTGAGAAACTCTACCGCGTCGTTTGTTCTGCCTCTAGGTGCAACCATCAACATGTCTGGTAACGCAATTTACTACGGTCTAGTGGCAATCTTCTTTGCTCAGCTATTCAATATCGACCTAGGTATCGGCGCTTACATCGCGATCATCGTGACCTCTACACTGGGTGCGGTTGGCCAGGCGGGTGTTCCAGGTCCTTCTTTCCTTGTTGTCGCTGTTCTTCTGGCTGCTGGTATTCCAATTGAAGGTCTACCGCTACTGTTCGCTCTAGACCGTATCTTCGATATGATTCGTACAGCACTTAACATCACTGGTGATGCAGCGTGTGCGGTTATCGTCGACGCGCTTATTGAAGAAGAAGCACAACAAGAGATGAAACAGCAACAAGCTTGATGCTTCTCGATATTCAGTTAATAGAAAGCCACTCAAAAGAGTGGCTTTTTTGTGTCTGTCATACTTTGAGAACCTGCGAAGCTATGACCAGAACATTATGATTTCATGCTCACTTAGAGTGTCAGATATGGCGTGACAAGACGATGAATATTCGCTCAGCACGTTGCCGGCGACACGCGTGGCTAAAGAGGCAAGCTTGCCAAAGCGCGATATTCTGTGTGTAGGTATGTTTCTCTGTTTTGTCGCCATAATACTTCTCTGCGGGTTTTACCCTTGTATACGTGCAAACTCAATCAACAGGCTTAAACCAAGCATAACTATTGTCGGTGAAGGTGTTTGAATTGCAGCTCAACCAGACGCTGGTAAAGCTCACAACTCTTCATCAGTGAGTCGTGGTTGCCAACATCAACCAATTTGCCTTGATCAAGTACCGCAATCTTATCTGCGTGTTTGATTGTCGAGAGACGGTGAGCAATGATGATGGTTGTGCGCCCTTGCATTAGTTCTTCCAATGCGCGTTGAACGTGATGTTCACTCTCGCTATCTAGTGCACTGGTCGCTTCATCTAACAGCAAAATGTTGGGATCTTTTAGAATCGCTCGCGCGATTGCAATTCGTTGTCGTTGCCCGCCCGAAAGGCGTACGCCCCGCTCGCCCAAAAAGCTGTTATAGCCCTGTGGCAAATCGACAATAAATTCATGAGCGTGCGCCTGTTTAGCGGCAGCGATGACTTGCTCATCCGTCGCTTGAGGATTGCCGTAGCGGATATTGTGAAAAACATCATGACTAAAAAGGGCTGGCTGTTGAGGTACCAACGCCATTCTTTGGCGCAAATCGCTCGGCGTGAAATCACGCACATCGACTCCCCCTAACGTTACTCGTCCACTCTGAGGATCATAGAATCGCTGGAGAAGTTCGAACAGCGTCGTTTTGCCAGCGCCAGAAGGCCCGACCAAAGCGAGTACTTTCCCTTCTTCTACGGCTAAATTGAGCTGGCTCAGTGCCGCTTGATCCGGTCTTGAAGGGTAATGAAAGTTAACTGCCTCGAAGGTCACATCGGCGCTGAGTTTGACGGGGATCAGCTTAGTTTCAGCAGGCGCGGTAATGTGGCTTTCTACCTGAAGAATCTCTATCAAACGTTCCGTTGCACCTGCGGCGCGTTGTAGCTCCCCCATCACTTCTGAAATCGTGGCAAGTGAAGATGCCACCATGATGGCATAGAAGACAAATGCAGCGAGATCGCCAGCACTCATTGCCCCGTTAATCACATCGCTACCGCCAACCCACAACATGCCCGATATCGCGCTGAAAACGATGACGATAACGCCAGAAATGAGTATCGCTCGCTGCTTTACCCGTTTACGACCAATGGAATAAGCACGTTCAACTTGATTGGCAAAAAAAGCTGTCTCTTGGGCTTCTCGGCTGTAGCTTTGTACGGTTTTTATTTGTTCAATCGCTTCTCCAGCGTAGCTGCCTACGTCGGCCATCGAGTCCTGACTCTGACGAGATAATGTACGAACTTTGCGCCCATAAAATAGGATTGGCACCAGTATAAAAGGCACGCTAGCAAGCACGATCAAAGTCAGTTTGATGTTGGTGGCAAACAGCATGATGATTGCTCCCACACACATTAACGCACTGCGCATTGCCATAGAGAAGGAGGAGCCGATGATACTTTGCAACAAGGTAGTATCGGTGGTGATACGAGACATGATGTCACCACTGCCATTGGTCTCGAAATAGCTCGGGTGTAGCGTGATAACATGATTAAACACCGCGAGGCGGATGTCGGCGCTGACGCGCTCACCCACTGATGACACAAGATAAAACCGGAAAAATGTCCCCACGGAAATGAGCAGTGTGATAAGTAAGATAAAAACGATCGCGCTATTGAGCTCTTCAATCGACTGCTGAGCAAATCCTTGGTCGATTAATACTCTTACCCCTTGGCCGACTGCCAGTGTCAACGAGGCGGTAAAAACGAGAGCAATCAGCGCCGCCGCCACTTTGAGCTTATATGGTCTGATGAAGGTCATTAACTCTAGCAATATGCTGAGATTCTTGTTGTCAGGTTTTGAAAACGTCGCTGTCGATGCTGAATCGTTACGAACTGGGATTTGCGATTGCATAACACGGCCTTGTGATTATCAAATTGCAGCGGGGTTCGCTTAACAATGCCTCACTAGACTATCGCTAGTTGGTAAAGATAGAAACCGTTTCCCTATCGAGTTGGCAAAAAAAAGCCTGACCGGAGTCAGGCTTTAAGTCATTCTATCCTATTGATTATAGGAAGTGGAAAGTCGCGTTAAGAGAGAAGTTCTTAACGTCTTCTTCTTTCATTGAGAATACGTTGTAGCTTGCGCCTAGTGAAATTGGACCCATTACAAAGTACTCAGCGCCAACACCGTACATCATGTCAATTTCGTCTTCTTTGAAATCGCTATTACGGCCAGTCAGTTCGTAAGAGTGAATACCCGCTTTTGCGTAAATGTGAAGCGGACCAAAATCGATGCTTGGTTTTGCTGCGAAGTAAACAGCTGAACCTTCAAGATCGCG
The DNA here is from genome assembly GCF_050113735.1 of Vibrio sp. TRT 2004. Lineage (NCBI taxonomy): Bacteria > Pseudomonadati > Pseudomonadota > Gammaproteobacteria > Vibrionales > Vibrionaceae > Vibrio > Vibrio sp. TRT 2004. The sequence goes on from NZ_JBNJOH010000042.1 coordinate 14,090, forward strand.
TACTACACCACCGTAATTCACATTGTCGAAATCACCAAAGTTTTGGTAACCCGCTTCCAAGCCGATGAATGGAAGAATGCCTGTACCAACGTGAACGTTGTACGAGGTTGATGATTCATTGCCCAGATCCGCTTGACCCACACTTGCGCTGCCGTAAATCCAAGAGTCCGCAGAAGCTGTAGCTGATGCGCCAATCAGAGCTAGCGCGAGTAGTGTCTTTTTCATAATAAACCTTCTCTAGTTATAAGTTGCAGAAGCTTAGGCTGGCAAGCTTCTGCCGTATTTGTCAAAATTCCGAACTGTATATTTACTGATGCAATTTGCATACCTAACAGGCATCAATTGCCATTTTAACTCGTTTGTCCGATACCGGATATGGTGTACCAAGTTGCTGAGCAAAGAAACTCACCCTCAATTCCTCTAACATCCAACGCACTTCTTTGACGTTATCAGGCACGGCAACACCCTTAGGTATCTTGTTAAGCAGCTCTTTGTAATCATTGCTGACCGACTCAATCTTGAGCATGTGCAAACGATCTTTGTTAGGGTCGATCGGCAGTTTTTCCATCCGACGCTCAATGGCCTTCATATAGCGAAGAATATCGGGTAGACGTTTCCACCCACACTCTGTCGCAAAACCTTTGAAAATCAACCCTTCAATTTGCGCTTTAATGTCAGACAGGGCAAAAGCCATCGTAAAGTCAATCTTGCCTTTCAGCTTCTTATTGATATTAAAAGCCGTTGTTAAAATTGTCTCAACTTGTTGAGCAATTTCTACCACAGTGTCACCTAATTCAGCGCGTACGTGCTCTTTAAGCTGTTCGAACTGTTCTGGCTCCCACACCAAACCACCTTTCTCTTCTATCAATTTATCAACACCACAAGCGATACAGTCATCGATGAGATCGAGAACTTTACCGTAAGGGTTGAAGTACAAACCGAGCTTCGATTTGTTTGGCAAGTTGGTATGCAGATATTTAATCGGTGACGGTACGTTTAACAATATCAAACGGCGCTGACCGGCTTTCATTGCTGAAATTTGCTCATACTCGGTTTCGTATAGCTTGATTTCGACGCTGTCTTTGCTGTCAACGATCGCTGGATACGCTTTAACGTCATAACCACCGCGTTTCTGCTGATAAACTTTCGGTAGCTCGCCAAAGCTCCAAGTGTGCAAACCCTGCTGCTCAATATCATCGTCAGCAACTTTTGACAGGGTTTCCTGCACCTTATCTTTTAAGCTCTCTTTAAGTTCATGAAGGTTACGATGCTCTCTGAGCTTGCGGTTGCGATGATCAACGGCACGGAAAGTCACCTTCAAGTGGTCTGGAACTTGCTCTAGATTCCAATCTTCGCGAAGTACTTCTACTCCCGTCATTCGACGTAGCTCTTTCTCCAATGAATCCAGCAATGGCGACTCAAAAGGCGTCGAGCGTGCTAAAAATGCATCAGCGTAGTTAGGGGCTGGCACAAAATTCTTACGAATAGTCTTTGGTAACGACTTGATAAGGCTGACCACCAACTCATGACGTAAACCAGGAATTTGCCAATCAAAACCAGCGGGTTCTACTTGGTTTAATATTGGCAGCGGCAGATGAACCGTTACACCGTCGTTATCTTCACCAGGCTCAAACTGATAACTTAGTTTGAGTTTTAACCCATTCTGGTGCCAGAAGTTAGGGTAATCCAGATCGGTGACATGACTGGCATCGCCTTTAAATAGCATCTCTTTTTCAAAATTCAGTAGCTCTGAGTTTTGTTTCGATGCGTTCTTCCACCAAGTATCAAAATGTTTGCCAGACACAACTTCGGTGCCCACGCGCTGATCGTAGAAATCAAACAGTTCATCATCGTCAACCAGAATGTCACGGCGACGAGATTTGTGTTCGAGTTCTTCAACTTCTTGCAATAACTTACGGTTTTGCTTAAAGAAAGCATGTTTGGTTTCCCACTCTCCTTCCACTAAAGCACTGCGAATAAAGAGTTCACGGCTGACGACTGGGTCAATGTTGCCGTAGTTAACCAAACGCTTTGGTACAATAGGCACGCCGTAAAGCATCACTTTTTCGTGAGCCATAACCGCAGCACGTTTTTTCGACCAATGTGGTTCGCTGTAACTGCGTTTAATCAGATGCTTCGCTAAAGGCTCAATCCACTCTGGCTGAATCTTGGCGATAATACGACCCCATAGCTTGGAGGTCTCGACCAACTCAGCCGACATGATCCACTTCGGCTGTTTTTTGAACAGACCTGAGGCTGGAAAAATATGAAAACGAGCGTTACGTGCGCCTTGATAATCATTTTTCTCTTGGTCTTTCATACCAATATGAGAAAGCAAACCAACTAAAATCGCACTGTGCACACCTTGGTAGCTCGCCGGTTCGTCATTGAGTTTAAAGTCCATTTCACGCATTGATTGATGGACTTGGAAGTAGACATCCTGCCACTCACGAACACGCAAGTAGTTCAAATAATCTTGCTTGCACTGTTTGCGGAACTGGTTGCCCGTCAATGCCTTTTGTTGCTTCTGAATGTAATCCCAAAGGTTTACCAAAGTCATGAAATCTGAATCTTCATGGAAGAAGCGACGGTGCTTGTCATCCGAAGATTGCTGCTTGTCACTTGGACGCTCACGAGGATCTTGGATCGAAAGCGCAGACGCTATGATCATTAGCTCCTTCAGTGCACCATATTTAGGCGCTTCAAGTACCATGCGTGCCAAGCGCGGATCGATAGGCAATCTTGCTAATTGGCGTCCAATCGGCGTCAGGCGTTTTTTCGGGTCTTTCGCTTTTTCATTGATCGCACCCAACTCTTCCAGCAAACGAACACCATCTTGGACATTTCGCTTATCTGGCGCTTCGACAAATGGGAAAGCTTCAATATCACCCAGTCCCAATGCCGTCATCTGCAAGATAACTGAAGCTAGGTTGGTACGCAGGATTTCTGGATCAGTAAACTCTGGACGAGCATTAAAATCCTCTTCTGAATACAAACGGATACAGATCCCTTCCTCAACACGACCACATCGACCTTTACGCTGATTTGCACTTGCTTGAGAAACTGGCTCAATGGGAAGACGCTGTACTTTAGTTCGGTAACTGTAACGACTGATACGCGCGGTACCAGGGTCAATCACGTATTTAATACCTGGTACCGTCAATGATGTTTCGGCTACGTTAGTTGCCAGCACAATTCGACGTCCGGCATGTGGCTGAAAGATCTTGTTCTGTTCGCCAGCTGACAATCTCGCATACAGAGGCACAATTTCTGTGCTCTTTAGATTGCGTTTTGCTAACGCATCAGCGGTATCACGGATTTCACGCTCACCGTTCATAAAGATCAGGATATCACCCAGACCCTCTTCACAAAGCTCGTCAACCGCATCAAAAATGCCCTGCAGTTGGTCACGGTCAACATCGTCATCACCAAAAAGTGGACGGTAGCGTGTTTCAACAGGGTAAGTACGCCCCGACACTTCGATGATCGGTGCGTTACCAAAATGCTTAGAGAATCGCTCCGGATCGATCGTTGCAGATGTGATAATAATCTTTAAATCCGGACGACGCGGTAACAGCTCTTTGAGGTAGCCGAGAATAAAATCAATGTTTAGGCTACGTTCATGCGCTTCATCGATAATGATGGTGTCATACTGGTTTAGAAAACGGTCATGCTGAATTTCAGCCAGTAGAATACCGTCCGTCATTAACTTGATCTGTGTATTGTCAGATATTTGGTCGTTAAAACGAACTTTATAACCCACAAACTCACCGAGCTGTGTTTCCATCTCTTGTGCAATACGACTAGCGACAGAGCGCGCCGCAAGACGTCGAGGCTGGGTATGACCAATCAGACCATATTTTCCACGCCCGAGTTCGGCACAAATTTTTGGCAGCTGCGTCGTTTTTCCTGAACCGGTCTCACCTGCAACGATCACGACCTGATTCTCTGCTATCGCTTTCGCAATATCGTCTTTTTTCTGGCTGACAGGGAGGATTTCAGGGTATTCGATTGTTGGTGAGCTATGCCCTCGCTGTTCTGCTTCCATCATAGACTTGGCAATATCAAGCGCAATCTCATCAAACACGGCAGAGCGTGAGGCGTCATTCTTAATTTTACTGGCACCCGAAATACGCTTACTCAAACGGAAGCGGTCGCGCAGCATGCACTCATTTAGGGCTTTACGTAACGTGGCTGCGCTATTTGTTGATGCAGTCATGTTGGTCTCTTTTTTAGGCTGTGACGAAGTCAAAGCATTTCCTATTTTTTATTTCTCATTCAAAAGCGTGCGAATTGTATCACACAACTTACCGTCAGGCTTACACCACTCTGTTCTGCAAACATGTTAGCGTCTCAACAAAGCTAGTGTTATACGAGTAAACCGTTCCCAGGAAGCACTATCATGGGCTCGTTAGAGTTTTTATGGCGATGAAAACCGAGCGGCATCACTGCCGCTCGGTTTTAAGAGTTTGGCCCAGCTAATCGGCTCGGATCAAAAATCGATCTGGACGTAGATGGAATTGTAGTTACTGCCACCCTTAATGCGTCCGTATTGAGAGGCTTTTTCAAAAATCGCGCTGCGATGATGCAAAGAGTATCCGACCCAGACTTTATCGAAATCGCGACTATTGAACAGATCCCCGACATTGACATCAAAAGAAAAATCAAGATAGTTCAAATAGTTACTAGGTGTGTAGCCTTTCGATTTCATCTCTTCATGTTCGATGTAAGTAAAACTGTCGATATAAGAGACACCCTCTGCGAAACCAAAACGCCATTTGGTTGGCCAATCAACGGTGTAATACGCCTTAATCGCCGCAACATATTCAGTGGCTGACGACTGAACGTCTGATGACCAATGGTGAACAATACCCGGCGTGAAATAGATATCAAGCGGAACGCCAAAGATCTCATCGGTTAATGGGTGTCCATAAAACAACGAAGTCAGTTGGTTATTATAGGGATCTTTCTCGGTGTTAAATTTCATAATCTCACCGATATTGGATGGCGTAGCCCAACCGTGTGCAACCCTGAAATAACGCTTGTTGGTTAGCTCGGATTTTGGCGCTTTGCTCTTGTCATTAAAGAATCCAAAGCCAAGATAAACTTCACCTTGATATCGGTCGTTAATTGCAGAAGCGTTATAAGCATTATTATCGAGACGAGTGACACTGGTCGCGCCAAGCAAGTACAAGTTGGAGTAAACATGGTAGCGTGCACTTACCCCTAGCTTAACATCCACCCCTGCGCCAATTTGTTGATTGGCCTGCCTCGAAAAGGCGTAATACTCGCTATTAAAATCAGCACCTTTATAGCGTACAGTCAGATGAGGTTCCAACTCCCAATCGCCAAATTCATAATATCCTGAGGCCGTGAGGTTGGCATGAATACGAGAATCTGAATCAGACATCAGTTCGCTATCAAGATGCCACTGCTGGTCAATTTGGTATCTAAGTTGAGCACCAAAATCGAAGGTATCGCCTTGGAGGGCATTTTGTGCCGACGCAGGAATATCGACAAAACGTAAGCGCATTAAACCATTGAACTGGTAACGCTCGTCGTCCGATGTGTAAAGATAAGCGCCACCTTCAAGTCCATTGACGAAAAAGTGGTCATTATTAAAGTACATCAGGGGAACAAACGTGCTGACGGTCTGATCCTCACTCTGAGTATTAAAAGGAATCGACGCCATTCGATACACTGCTGCTATACCCCAATCTTGTTCTCCGATTGAAGCGTCTTGGCTTGCAAGCAGTTGCATTGATGTCATGCTGCTAGCCATCGCGGCTAAGGCAATGAGACGTTTATTAAATATCATTATTGGTCCAAAAGTGACGAAGAGAGCCAAAATCTAGCTAAACATCGCAGTTAATACTTATGTTTCTTGGTCATTCGTCGTTAAAATATGTATATATGATCCACTAAATCAAAATATTGTGAAAGCATCTGAACTAAAAAGTTTATTAAATTCACTGCCAGAAGGGAGTGATCCAGACATCGTAACAGGTGAAGCCTGGCTACCAGAGCGCCTGATTGATACGTCACAAGATGGCGAAATGATGTTTTTGCATTTCGACTCAGCACCAGAAGAGACTCAGGGAGAAGAGGAAGGTCGCGGTTTTGTCGAACATGAAGTCGCCATGATCCGCCATCGCTTTGAACAGATTCTTGAAGAAAGTTCGGACACGAAAACGAAAGCAGATGCTATGCTGGCTCTTTTTCTCATGGGTCATGAACTTTCCAGCTCAGACATCATCGAAATACTGGAAGACCCTGAAGTCCCTGAGCCACCCACTGAGTAGTCAATGAATAGTAAGTTACCCTTTGTTATCGCAGGCCCTATATTAAGAAAAACAACCGCCAACGACTTGGTATTTTGGCTGGTTACCAGTGAACCACTGCAAGGCAAATTTGAACTCAATCTAGAACCGAACCAAGGTCAAATTTTCAGCCAAGACCTCGAACAGTGTAACCAGTTACCGCTTGGCGCTCACTGCTATCTCACCTTGGCACACTTCCGAGGTCAATTTCCGACCGATGTCGCCCTCAGCTACCAGTTTGTGACGCAGCATGGCGCAATAACGGAACTTTGCCCCTACCTGCTGTACGAGGATGAAATCTCACTAACATTTCGTATCTCAACCAAAGCTGACTATATACTTCATGGCTCTTGTCGTAATCCTCACCATCCAAGCAAAGATGCACTGGTTGCGGCGGATAGAAAAGTCGCGACGCAAGAGTTGCAGCAGCGTCCTGACTTGCTAATGATGAGTGGTGATCAAATCTATGCAGACCATGTCGCTGGCCCGACGCTGGATGCCATTATTCAAACCATTCAACTTCTTGGATTACCAGACGAGCGCTTCGAAGGCGCACCTTTCTCCTCGAGCGAGCAGCTGTTTGCACACCCACACTGCTATTATTCGAGAGATAAACTCCTCCCGCACTATGTTGACGACGGTCATTGGTTAACCAAACTGTTGCCACATCGAAACGCGCCAATATTCAGTTCTCGCGAAGCAGAGAATCATCTGGTTACCTTCTCAGAGTTCTTCGCGATGTATCTGCTGGTTTGGTCACCCGCTCTTTGGCATTGCGTCAATATGGATCGCTTGCACGACGCGGGCTTTACACATGGTGGCCAAGCGATATCACCAAAATTTCAACACAAGTGGCGCGAGGAAAAAGCTATCATAAGCCAGTTTGTCACTGGCTTACCTATGGTACAAAGATTGTTCGCCCACATCCCTACCTACATGATTTTCGACGACCACGATGTCACCGATGACTGGAACCTCACTATCGGATGGGAAAAGGCGGCGTACAGCCACCCTCTTTCAAACCGAATCATTGGCAATGGGTTAATTGCTTACTGGCTCTGTCAAGGCTGGGGAAACGAGCCTGACAACTTCAACCAAGAGTTTCTCGATGTAGCGAATCGCTTTATCCAACAACCTAGTTGCCACGCACAAGACGATTTTATCCGCTACCTATATACTTTTGAACGCTGGCACTACACCATTCACAGCTCCCCAAAAGTTGTCGTGTTGGATACCAGAACACGACGCTGGCGGTCTGAATCTCGCATGAACAAACCTTCCGGTTTGATGGATTGGGAAGCCTTGATCGAGTTTCAACATGAGCTAATGCATCAAGATAAGGTCGTAGTGGTGTCGGCGGCGCCAATGTTTGGCGTTAAGGTGATCGAAGCTTTGCAGAAAGCGGCCACCGTGATTGGACAACCTTTGGTGATTGATGCTGAAAACTGGATGGCGCACCCAGGAAGCGCGAACACACTCCTAAGTATCTTTACCCATACCAAAACACCGACCAATTTTGTGATTCTGTCGGGCGATGTTCACTACTCATTTGCTTACGACATCAAACTGAGGTTCCGACGTAACAGTCCAAACATATACCAAATCACCTGCAGCGGTTTTAAAAATCATTTTCCAGAACCTCTGCTGGCAATCTGCGATCATGCCGACCGTTTACTATATTCCCCCCGCTCTCCGCTAAACTTTCTCACCAAACGTAAGCGGCTAAAAATCAACAAGCGCGATCCAGAGACACCAGGAACACGTAGATTAGTTAACACCAGCGCAATCGGTGAGTTGAAACTGGATCAACATGGCAAACCATCGCGAGTTTCGATTTTGACCGCAGAGGGCGTTGAATGGGACTTTCCTCCGATAAAGGAAAAGTAAGGTTTATGTAAAGTGACTTGTTATTGCAGCTATTCATCACTATCTATAGCTGTAGAGACGAATTTGAGGCAACAACTATGTTGAATTCCATTACCCAACTCTTTAAGCAACTCCTTGATGGGCAAGATCTGGGACACGCTAACACAGGCGAGCCAACTCTGGCTATCGCTTCCCTTCTGTGCGAGGTTGCCGGTGCCGATCATCAGGTCAGTGAACAAGAAAAAATAGCCAAGAGACATCTGCTCGAAAAACTTCTCGCGATTGATGAAAATCAGGCAATAAGTCTGCTCGCAAGAGCGGAACAAAACAGCAAAGAGGCTTCATCACTCTATGAGTTCACCTCTCAACTTAGAGAACTGAGCCAAGAAAAACGTTTTGATTTGATACAAGCGATGTGGCAAGTGGCGAACGCCGATGGACAAATCGACCCATTAGAAGACTCTGTGATTCGAAAAACTGCCGAGTTACTCTACGTTGACCACAGTGAGTTTATTCGCGCCAAGTTGTCGGTCACTGACCAAAAATAGAAAAGGGAGCGTGAGCTCCCTTCGTTTTTATCACAGCATTGTCAGTGCCAGCTTAGCTAAGTTGTACGCGTCTACGTAACCAGAGTGCTGGCGACCTTCCCACTCAATACCTTTACTTTCTTGAGCGGCTTTATGACCTATTCTCTTGTCTTTCAAGCGGTTTTGAATCCGATATAAAGTGGCAAGGTTGATGAATTCATTGAAGGGCATATCAATCCCTTTTGCTTTGCACTCCGCACGCAACACGCGATCATCTCGCCCCCAAGCGGCGTATATCTTATTTGTGCCACCAAAGTTTTTCACCATCGACTTAATCACTTCGCTAAGCGGACGCCCTTGTTTTTCTATTTTTCGCGGTGTAATTCCGGTCAATTGAGAACAGAACAGTGACACTTCATCGTGCTCAGGTTTAACGTAGTACTGAGCTCTCTTAACAATTTCACCGCTAGCGAGATCAATTTCCGCAAGCCCGACTTCAATAATTTCGCCAGTGGTACCGACACCGTTTTCATTCCAACAGCACATTTCCAAATCGAAACAAACTACACGGTTATGGTTCATGGTTCGCCTTTGTTGACAATATTGTGAAAGCGCAAAATTCTACATCAGAAATTTGAAAAACTCGACTGCTTGGCCGTTGAGTGTTCAGTTATTCCGCGATTGATACACAATTACGGCCAGTCTGTTTACTCTTGTACAATTGTGCGTCAGAGGCTTGCATTATGCTCTCCTCATCTTCGTGACCTCTAATGGCAGCGCCAATACTCAATGTACAACGAATCTTTTGTCCACCATAGGTATGCACAAGCTCAGCGACTGCACAACGAATTACATTCAGATAATCTCTTAACTGATCTTTGTTCGTGACTTTAGAAAGAATACAAAACTCATCGCCGCCCATACGTACAAAGATATCTTCTTTAACCAAATGTTGTTGAATAAGTTTCGCGACACACACAAGCATTTCGTCACCTGCAACATGACCAAAGTGATCATTGATTAACTTAAATCTATCAATGTCAAAGGTGATCAGGGCAAAGCTCTGATTGGTTTTGACCAGCTCGCGTAAATACTGGTTAAACGCTCTACGGTTATAAATACCCGTTAAAGAGTCATGCACAACAAGGAACTGTAGCTCCTGAGTACGCTCATCGAGAAGTACCGCTAAGTGCTCTTTGTCTCTCACTAGCAAATAGACAATAAAACTCAACAGACAAGCGATCGTTAGGCCTGAAAGAAAGATAGCTGCGAGCACCAAAGAGTCATTGCGGGTAACCTGCCTGTCGAGTTTAAAATCGACTAGCCATTCACGATTGGGCAACACCACTCGTTTAGTAATTTCGATACCTTGGGTGTAGTTCCAGTTTGGGCTGCGGTAGAGGATAGGATCATCTTCGGCATCAAACCCCATGTCCGTAACTTGTACTAATAAGTCCTGTTCCGTTGCGGTTCTTACCACAATCGATTCAAAGTATTTGGTTGAACGTATGACACCAATTACCACACCAATCAGTTGATCTTCGTGTTCTAAATCGAACACTGGGTGATAAACAAGAAGACCCGATTTCGTAATACTCCTGTCGAGACCATCTTGTAGCAAACGAACTTTATCCGATACGCTTGGCTCGCCTTTCATCGTTATGTTATTCAGTACTCGTTGAAAGCGCTCACGCGACGAGTAGTAACCCAATACGCTGATGTTTTCTGGGCTGCGAGGATAAACATCAGAAGCGGTGTAGACAGGTTGGTTATCAGTCATGATATAGCCGGTCGTTTTCTCACCATCTTTGGGTACTGTGTAAATATTGAAATCAGGAAATGTTTTCCGAACCTGTTCAATATGACTGGGAATATCCTGCTTCTCGACACGTTGCATCCATTGCAAAGCGATCAGCGTTGGTGAAGACGAAACCACTTGATCAGCAAAAACCGGAAATCTGTCCCAATCCTGTGGTTGCGTAGAATGAAAAAAGTTCGCCCCAGCACCGATAAAATGGAGATCACTCTGAACAATTTGTTGGAGATTTTCTGCTTGCTGGTCAGCCAGTTTATCGACTAACGAGATGGTATATTTCAGCTGTGACTGATACGCAAAGTAAACCGCATAAAATGCAACGAACAGAGAAAAGAGAAATGTTAAGAAGGGATAAAGGAAGTGCTTTTTATTAAGTCGTTGCATAACGCATTTTATGTTTACAGCTTTGTCGAAATATCGCTCACATTGTAGCCCTATCCAATTGATGACTTAAAGCACAAACAACAATTTGATATGAAACAATTTACGTTTCGTGGCGCATGCCTCTTTTTGCGGCAAAATTCGGTCAAAAACAGACCAAACAGTGACGAAAATTCCTGATAAGACTTGTTTTACTAGCCGAATGGCGACTTGATTATGTTACTATCTGCCCCAATTTATCAGAATAACGTGGTTCTCGTTCCAAGCTGAGAACCAAAGCAGAGATTGAGCCAATCTCTCCTTTCATTAAATAGTTAAGAGAAATGTCATGACGTTCGATTTACAAATGATCCCTCAAACGTTCGATATGCTTCACGCAGGCCTCGCTGCATCAAGCGTTTTACTTCTTCTTATTGCGGTGTCTCGCAAATCTAAAGTGATCGAGAAAGTGGTTGAGAAGCCAGTTGAAAAAATCGTCGAAGTCGAAAAACCTGTCGAAAAGATCGTTGAAGTTGAAAAAGTCGTTGAAGTCGAAAAAATCGTCGAGAAAGTCGTCGAAGTAGAATCAAAACTTGCAACCGCTTCAACCGACTCGGCGATGCAACTCCTTGCGCTAATGCAACAAGAAGCACGATTGATTGATTTCCTCAAAGAAGACCTGACTTCATTCTCAGATGAAGAAGTCGGTGCAGCCGCTCGTGTTATCCACACCGGTGGTCAGAAAGTGCTTAGTGACTACGTCACACTAGAACATATTCGCAATGAAGACGAAGAGACGCGAATCACTATTGAACAAGGTTTCAACCCACAACAAGTTCGCCTAACAGGTAACGTAACGGGCAGTGCACCATTCCATGGCACACTCGTTCACAAAGGCTGGAAAGCAAGTTCGATGAATCTGCCAAAGCTGGCTGAGAACTATGACGCAACCGTTATTGCTCCTGCAGAGGTAGAGCTGTAATGGAAACGCAAAACATTGCTCAACAACCGACTCAAGAGCCGCTGGCTAAATTTAGTGTGGGTATCGACTTAGGCACCACACACTGTGTGCTTTCTTACGTCGATACAACCGATGAAAACGCGCGTGTTGAAGTCATGGCGATTCCACAACTAACCGCACCTGGCACCGTGGAGAATCGAAATCAGTTGGGCTCGTTCCTATACCAGCCTCATGAGCACGAGATGAACCCTGTGTCTCGAGTCCTTCCATGGACATCAGAGCCAACCGCGCTCGTTGGTGCAATTGCGCGAAACCTAGGCTCAAAAACACCGATTCGTTTGATTGCTAGTGCAAAATCTTGGCTGTGTCACGGTGGTGTAAACCGCCGTGACGCTTTCCTACCCGCAGGCAGCCCAGAAGAGGTTGAAAAAGTATCACCTCTGCGAGCGACTGAGCTCTATTTAGAGCATCTAAAACAAGCGTGGGATTACGGAAATCCGAATCATTTACTTGCCGATCAGGATGTGACCATCACCGTACCGGCATCGTTTGACCCTGCAGCACGTGATTTGACCGCAGAAGCCGCTCGCAACGTGGGTTTTGTCCACCTTACTTTACTTGAAGAACCTCAGGCAGCGTTGTACAACTGGATTGATAACAGCAATGACAAGTGGCGCGATGAGGTTTCGGTTGGCGATATCGTACTGGTTGTCGATATCGGCGGTGGTACAACCGACCTTTCTTTGGTTGAAGTGACTGAGGATGAAGGCAATCTCACCCTGAATCGTATCGCGGTTGGTGAACATATACTCCTTGGCGGTGACAACATGGATCTCGCCCTCGCCTATCGCTTGAAAATGAAACTAGCTCAAGAAGGGAAAGAACTTCAGCCGTGGCAAGTTCAAGCCATGACACACGCTTGTCGCGACGCGAAAGAGGCACTTCTCAACGATAGCGAGCTACAGTCGGTTCCTATTGTGGTACCTAGTCGCGGCTCTAAGCTGCTAGGCGCAACTTTAAAAACTGAGCTAACACAGCAGGAAGTTCAACAGACCCTTGTTGATGGATTTTTCCCTAAAGTGGCGGTCACTGAACAACCTGTGCAGCGTAACCGTGGTGCTCTAACTCAAATGGGGCTGCCTTACGCTCAGGATGCAGGCATCACACGCCACATCGCCGCCTTTTTAACGAAACAGGCCAATGCTCAAAACGGCGAGAATCCGGCTCAAGACTTCAATCCTTTTGCCAATATGCCTGGCATGGGTGGCAGTGCTCAACCATCGAGTGATTTTATTAAGCCTACTGCTATCTTGTTTAATGGTGGTGTACTTAAATCTAACTTGCTCGCTCACCGTCTTGAAGAGACCATCAATGAGTGGTTGATTGATGCTGACTGTGAAATGGCAAAACGACTCACTGGCGTTGACCTAGATCTTGCAGTCGCAAGTGGTGCCTCTTACTATGGTGCTGTTCGTCGTGGTCAGGGCGTACGTATCCGCGGTGGTATTGCTTCAAGCTACTATGTGGGGATCGAAAGTGCGATGCCAGCCATTCCTGGTATGGCTCCACCAATGGAAGCATTATGTGTTGCACCATTTGGCATGGAAGAAGGTTCTCAAGTGAATGTACCAAGTCAGGAATTTGGTCTGATCATTGGTCAGCCTGTCAATTTCCAGTTCTTTGGTTCTACGGTTCGCCGTGACGATGAGGCAGGGACACATCTTGACCACTGGGCACCAGAAGAGCTAGACGAGCTACCAGAAATTCAGGTAACACTACCCGTCACCGAAGGTCGCCGTGAAGGCGAAGTCGTGCCGGTTACCCTTGCCTCACGCGTTACTGAGCTCGGCACGCTATACCTAGAAGCTATCGCTGCCGACAATGGCCAAAAATGGCATGTAGAGTTTGACGTGCGCGAAGACGCAAGCTCGAATACACAATCACTATAAAAATTTAAGCGGCACCTTTTGGTGCCGCTTTTCCTTATCTCGTAAACAAGGGTTTTGTTCTATGGCATCGCCTCGTTTTTTAGTCGGTATCGATTTAGGTACAACCAATACGGTTGTCGCATTCTGTGAAATTACTGACGACCTACAACATTCCAACGTGTCCCTGTTCGACATTGACCAGCTTATCGGACCTGGCGAAGTGGTTAGAAAGCCGCTTCTTCCCTCTTTTCGCTACCATCCCGCACAGGGTCAGATATCTCCGCTTGATTTGACATTACCTTGGGACGAGCAGCCCGTTGCTGGTGATATTCCCAATGTCATTATCGGCGAATGGGCTCGTGAACTGGGCGCCAAAGTGGAAGGCCGTCAGGTATCAAGTGCTAAAAGCTGGTTATCACACCAAGCAGTCGATCGCCGCTCTGATATTCTTCCTTGGGCAGGAGCAACAGATGTCGACAAAGTATCGCCGGTCATCGCCAGTGCCAGCTATCTCAACCATATTCGACAAGCATGGAACTACCGTCATCCTAGTAATAAGCTGGAAGACCAAGATGTCGTCGTAACCGTTCCTGCATCATTTGACGAAACCGCGCGTAAGTTGACCCTAGAAGCCGCTCAACTGGCCGGACTGGACAAGATCGTCTTACTCGAAGAGCCTCAAGCCGTTTGCTACGATTGGTATGCACGCCACCAGCACAGTGCTGCCGATGAATTGAAACAACTGCCCTTAATATTGGTGTGTGATGTGGGCGGTGGTACTACCGATTTGAGTTTAATCGAAGCTCGCTTCAACCCCGATGCCAACCATGACGAAGCACTCAATCTCGATCGTATAGGCGTTGGTGAACATCTAATGCTGGGGGGGGATAACCTCGATCTCGCCCTAGCTCACTTAGCAGAACAGCGATTCAGCCAAAGTAAAAAACTCAATGCAGCTAGCTTAACCAAGCTTATTCAGCAAACACGCAAAGCAAAAGAAAACCTGCTTTCTTCTGACGCACCTGAAGAAGTTAAAATTACTATGTTGGGTAGCGGTTCCAAGCTGCTTGGTGGCACCAAAAGTATTGCACTCAGCAAAGAGGAAGTTCACCAAATCGCACTCGATGGTTTTTTCCCTCTCTCCGACTTTAACCACACACCCGATAAGAGACGAAGCGCCGTTGTCGAGTTTGGCCTGCCTTATGTCGCCGATCCTGCTGTTAGTAAGCACATCGCTGAATTCCTAAATCAACACCAGCAAGTTTCCTATGCCGCACTAAACCAGCAAGATGAATCCCAACCGGCTATCCCTGTAGGGCTTCTACTCAACGGGGGCGTTTTTAACAGTGAACTCGTGACTGAACGTGTGACTAGGCTTCTCAACAACTGGCGAGGTTCGGCGGTTACTGTACTCGACAACCCTCATCCTGACTGGTCTGTCGCACTGGGTGCTGTCGCCTTTGGCAAAGCACGCCGTGGCGCTCAGTTAAAGATTGGTGGTGGTGCAGCCCGTTCTTACTTTTTGCATCTGCAAGAAAAGAACAAAATGGGCAAAGCATTATGTCTATTAGCCAAAGGAACGAAAGAAGGGCATGAAATCCGCCTAAGCGGACGTCGCTTCTCTCTCACTTTGGGTGAGCCCGTTCGTTTCAATCTTCTCACCACGACTCACGATACACTTGCTAACAAGACGGCCATCCAGAACGGTGTTATGGTCGATGTCGATCCTGACCTATTTGCGCCTCTTCCCCCTTACATCTCTACTTTGCAAGGCGAAGGGGTTGAGCTGCAGGCTAACCAAAAAGAGCGTGTTGAAGTGCAATTGGCTTGCCAGTTGACGGAAGTAGGCACACTTAAAATGGAGTGTGTTCATACTGAAGATGACACCAAGCGCTGGGCTGTGGAATTCGAAGTCCGTAATCAAAAAGCCGAACAAGACCAACAGCAAGCACTGCATCCTCGATTGAATGAATGCAAAGAGCTGATTGCTCGCATCTACAGTGGCAATAAAAAAAGCGCTGAATCGAATGAAATTAAGACACTCGCGAAAGATTTAGAGAAAAAACTGGGTAAGCGCGACGATTGGGACTTCACCACGCTGCGTCAGTTGTTTGATTCCTTTGCACTCGGCCGCAAACGTCGACGTCGCTCAGAGCAACACGAGAAAAACTGGCTTCGTCTCGCGGGTTTTGCGATGCGACCTGGCTTTGGCGATGCCACTGACTCTTGGCGGATCGAGCAAGTGTGGGGACTCTACCAGCAAGGTATTCAATTCAAAAACCATCAGGGATGGACTGACTGGTGGGTATTCTGGCGTCGCATCGCTGGTGGATTAAACCAAGATCAGCAGGAAACGATCTTAGCAGACATTGCAAAATACCTTCACCCAGGCGCGATGAAGAACCCTCAATCAGCGAAAGCAGCGCAAGATATGGGCTATGAGTCCATGGTTCGCTTGGCAGCCTCTCTTGAGCATCTTGAGGTCGAAGATAAGGTTTTACTTGCGTCATGGTTTTTAAGCAAGGCCATCAACTTTAACCAGTTTGAACAGGCTCACTGGTGGGCGCTAGGTCGACTCGCATCACGTACTCCCCTTTATGGCAGCCAACACGCCGTCATTTCTCGCGAGCAAGTGGAACAGTGGTTACCTAAATTACTTGAACAAAACTGGCAGAAAGAACCAATGATCGCTTTTGCTGCGGTGATGATTTGCCGCAAGACGGGCGATCGCCTATTCGATATTAGCGACGATGTCCGAGCTCAAGTCATAGCGAAGCTAAAACAGAGTAAGGTTCCCGACTCATGGCTCCTTCTGGTTGAACAGGTCAAGGCGTTGTCCGACAGTGAATCCAAACGAGTATTCGGTGACGCACTTCCAAGTGGTCTGACACTGGTTCACCACTAACCAGATTGCAGACAGCCTTATGCTTGGCTGTCTGCATCAAACATTCCTCTAGCCAGCTACTGAAATTACTCGTAATATCTTCTTTTTACGACGTAAACAGCGCATGAAAAAAGAGAACTTAATCGGCTTACTCACTGCCTCAGTTAGTCTGCTGGCACTTATCTACCTGCTTGCGGGCGATTCTCACTTTCCGATCATTCAATGGCCTTATCAAGCGCTTCAGGGACTGGTCTTCTCCTTTGTATGGGGATTCGGTGTTTCCGCCGGTCTCGGTTACGCTTATTCCATTTTGCTCACACTCGGTGTGTGCATCATTTTCTTCGCTATCGGGCATAAGTTGACGCGAGTCCTCACAAGCAGTAGGAAGTAGACGCTTGTTACATTTTAACTAAGGAGAGTAATATCGTTATTCGATCAGCCACATGGATGCTTGGCACCTTGTTCTCTTTCTGCTTGATGGCCGTTGGTGCTAGAGAGTTAAGTGGGCAACTCGGCACTTTTCAGGTTTTGTTTTTCCGTGGTTTGATAGCCTTAACGATCATATCCATCGTCATCCTAGTCACTCAGCAACAGCACTTAATTTATACCAAGCGACTAAAGCTTCATACGGTACGCAATCTCTTTCACTTCGCAGGTCAATACGGGTGGTTTATTGGTATTGGCTTGCTTCCTCTTGCTCAAGTATTTGCCATTGAATTTACCGTCCCCCTGTGGACAGCGATTATTGCCGCCCTATTTTTAGCAGAGCAACTCACCAAGCGTAAGCTAGTCGCTATGACTTTGGGGTTTGTTGGCGTGCTTTTCATCGTCAAACCAGGATTCGAAATCGTGACTCCCGCAGCATTAATCGTGCTCACGTCAGCCGTTTGCTACGCCGTATCTCACTCATCAACAAAATCCCTTGCTCGCACAGAGCACCCACTAACGATATTGTTTTTGATGTGTTTAATTCAGTTGCCAGTGAGTTTCTCACTCGCCGTCCCTGATTGGCAATTTCCCGCAGGCAGCCAATGGCTTTGGCTAGCCACTATTGGGGTGACAGCCCTCTCCGCCCACTACTGTATGACTAAAGCACTTCAATTAGCCGATGTTTCCATCGTAGTGACGATGGATTTTTTGCGTTTACCTGTTATCGCTCTGGTGGGCGTTGTTCTCTATGCAGAAGAATTCCAAATCTCACTTCTGGCTGGCGCATTACTGATGTTAGCGGGCAATCTGATCAACCTATACCAAGAAAAACGCCCCTCTCATGTACCAAGAGTGTCCCTCAGAGAGCGTTTACGTAACAGAACTTAACCGAGCTCAGTCAGACCATCGCCTACAGTACTGGTGACAATCGAATCAGTTCGTCGCCACTGTTCACGCGTCATTCTATATAGGCAATGGCGCTTAAGCTCATGACCAGTCGGCAATTTCGGGTGGTCAAAATCTTGCCCAGTGTTGAGCATGCCTATTTTTTCCATCACTCTTTGCGAAGGAACATTGGTCAAAGCTGTAAATGAATAAACCTGTTCAAGGTTAAGTTGCCTAAACGCATAATCTAACGCCGCACAAGCCGCTTCAGGGGCGTAGCCTTTCCCCCAGTGATGAACATCAAGTCGCCAGCCAATCTCAACCAATGGTGCATTAGGGATTCCACTGTCTTCTGCTTGCTGATGCAAGCCAACGAAGCCGATAAACTCTTGAGTCTGTTTGATCTCCAGCGCCCAAAATCCCCACCCGTTTAGATTGATAAGTTGACGCATAACGTCTAGCTGCGAATCACTTTGCTCGCTAGTGAGGCGTGAGGGGAAATAGCGCATCACTTGTGGATCTGCATTCAATCGGCGATAGGGTTCTCTGTCAGACTCACGCCACTGGCGAAGGATCAGTCGTGATGTTTCTATCATATATTCCTCTTACCTGCTGACTATCTTTATCCTTGCCTAAATCACTGAGGAAGCCTAATCCTCTAGAGTTTTCAGTACCTTTTGACACAGGTTTTTTAGGACGATGAGCTCTTCAAGTTCTAATGGGATTTTGCACTTCATTTCTGCTGGAATCTGTAATGCTTGCTGCTGTAATTTGGCTCCAGAGTCAGTCAGTTTTAGTACTCGTACTCGTTCATCTTGCTCGCTACGTCCACGTATAACAAACCCTTTGCTTTCTAAGCGTTTAAGAAGCGGCGTTAAGGTGCCTGAATCTAGGTGTAATCGACTACCGAGATCCTTAACATTGATACCATCACTCTCCCACAACACCATCATCACCAGGTACTGCGAATAGGTAAGATCTAAGTTTTCCAGCAATGGCCTATAGGTACGGATCACCGCATTGGCGGCGCTATAAAGTGGAAAACAGATTTGATTGTCGAGTAAAAGACTCTGTTCCGCACTGAATGAATTGTCACTTTCGCAGTAAGACATGATACACCCCAAAAAATAAATTGCACACAATATACTTGCATTCAACATAATTTTCGATATAAGATTGCTAGCAATTAGATTGTGCACAACTTAAATTAAGGATTTTCAGCATGACGACGTTATACCAAACTCAAGCAACAGCATTGGCAGGCCGTAATGGTCAAGTTAAATCAGACGATGGTTTACTGGATTTAGAGCTTTCTTACCCTAAAGAGATGGGTGGCTCTGGTCTTGCCACTAATCCAGAACAATTATTCGCAGCCGGGTACTCTGCCTGTTTTTCTAACGCTATTCTTCACGTTGCACGAGAAGCAAAAGTTGCCTTGAAATCCGCCCCAGTGACAGCTCAAGTGGGTATTGGCCCGAACCAACAAGGTGGTTTTGCATTAACGGTAAGTTTAGCGGCAACGTTAGCGCTACCGCAGGAGCAAGCACTTGAGTTAGTGAAAGTGGCTCATCAAGTCTGCCCATATTCAAATGCTGTTCGTGGCAATATTGATGTTGCGGTTACAGTCAATGGCGAAGCGATTTAAACGTGTTAAAACAATAATGCCGACCTGAGGTCGGCATTATTAGTTTTTCAGGGTAATTCTATGACTGGTAGGTTTTTCGCAGCTCCTTAGCAGCAAGAACCATGTTCGTGAGTGACGCTTCCGTCTCTTTCCAGTTACGCGTTTTGAGACCGCAATCTGGATTTACCCATAGACGTTGAGCCGGAATTTTCTCAGCGGCCTTGTTAATCAACCCCTCAATCCACTCTTTACTCGGAATGTTAGGCGAGTGAATGTCATACACGCCAGGGCCAATCTCATTCGGGTAGTTAAACTCTTCAAATGCTTTGAGAAGCTCCATATTTGAGCGCGACGTTTCAATGGTGATCACGTCAGCATCCAGTGCTGCGACAGAATCAATGATTTCGTTAAACTCTGAGTAACACATGTGGGTGTGGATCTGAGTCTCTGGTTTGGCACTAGCCGCTGAAATCTTAAACGCATCGACCGCCCATTCAAGATACGCTTTATGGTCACGCTTTTTAAGCGGTAAGCCTTCACGAATTGCAGGTTCATCGATCTGAATAATGTTAATACCCGCCTCCTGTAGGTCAGAAACTTCATCACGCAGCGCAAGTGCCAATTGCTCAGCAATCTGTTTACGCGAGATGTCCTCACGCGGAAACGTCCAACATAGAATTGTCACTGGCCCCGTTAACATCCCTTTCATCTGTTTCGATGTTAATGATTGCGCATAGGTCGACCATTCAACGGTAATTGGTTTTTCGCGCTCAATATCGGCAACAACAATGGCCGGCTTAACACAACGTGAACCATAGCTTTGTACCCAACCAAATTGGGTGGTCTGGAAACCCGCTAGATTCTCAGCAAAGTACTCAACCATGTCATTACGTTCAGCTTCACCGTGTACCAGTACGTCAAGATCTAGCGCTTCTTGTCGCTTCACTGCATCAGCGATATGACCTTTGAGCGCTTGGTGGTACTCAGCCTCAGACAGTTTCCCCGTTCGATAAGCACTGCGTTGTACTCGAATTTCGCTCGTTTGTGGAAATGAGCCTATTGTGGTCGTAGGGAAAAGCGGCAAACCCAAGACTTCACTCTGATGCGCGGCGCGCTCCACATAGGGTGCACTGCGCTCTGTCAGAGACTTTGTAATCTTGTTGAGGCGGGATTGCACCTGTGGTTTGTTAACGTGCGTTGCGGTCTTACGCGCTTGAATTGGCGCACTGTAAGTATCACACGCTAAGATCGCCTCATGATCACCATCTAAAGCTTTACCCAACAACGCCACTTCCGTCACCTTCTGTTTGGCAAAGGCAAACCAACTAGCGACCTCCTCACTCAGGTTTGACTCTAGTTCTAAGTCAACAGGGCTGTGTAACAGTGAGCATGACGTTGCCACCCAAAGCCTCTCTCCGAGCGTCTCTTTCACTGGTTGCAATAAAGCAAGCTGTGTACTGAGATCGGCACGCCATACATTACGACCGTTGACCACACCCGCAGATAAAATCCAGTTTTGTGGTAGATTTTTTGCCACAACATCTAGCTGTTCTGGAGCCGCAGATAAATCGATATGTAAGCCGTCCACTTGCAGTTCAACAATCTTATCAAGCGTATCAACGACCGAATCAAAATAGGTAGTAAGCAACACTTTAACGTCACTACGAATCACCTGATAGGCAAGTTTGAACGAATCTTGCCATGCTTTATCCAGTTCAAGAGCTAAGATTGGCTCATCTATCTGTACCCACTCAACACCTTGCTTTGCAAGTTTTGCCAAGATAGCTTGATAAGCCGTTAACAGGCGAGGAAGCAGTGACAAACGGTCAAAGCCTTCGTCCACTTCTTTGCCTAAGTACAAGTAGCTTAATGGGCCAAGCAGCACAGGTTTAACGTTGTAACCCGCTTTAATCGCTTCATTAACTTCTTCAAACAGCTGGGGCCAGCTTACTTCAAAACTGTCATCCTTGCTGAACTCAGGTACGATGTAGTGGTAGTTAGTGTTGAACCATTTAGTCATATCTGACGCTGCATGACCACTGCATCCGCAACTTGCCTGAGATTGACCTCGTCCGACCTTAAAAAGTGTATCAAGATCAGGGAATCCATCTCGATGACGCTTAGGTACATGACCAAGGAGCAAAGTGGTCGTCAGAACGTGGTCATACCAAGCAAAATCCCCTGCCGATACAAAATCCAGCCCCGCCTCTGCTTGTGTCGCCCAGTTATTATGACGCAGTGTTGAACCCACTTGTTTCAGTTCAGCCTGATCAATTTCTCCGCGCCAGTATTTTTCGAGCGCGAATTTCAGTTCGCGTTTTTCACCAATTCGCGGGTAGCCAAGAATGTGTGTCGTTGTTGTCATGTCGTGATTCCTTTTGATTCTGTTTCTAGCGTCTGTTTGTGCATTTACAACATCATCAAGATGTCTGGATGGCTAAACTATCTCGCCAAATCTTCACGACAACAATCTCCAAATATTCAACATGTTTATTAGATTTCTTCATAGTGGCGTTTGGCTTAGCTCAATGGGATCATAGAGATTCGAATTTTATTTTTAGCCATCTAGATGTTTACACACCCAAAAAAACAAGCTAGGTTAATATAATTCATGCGAATGACATCTATCTGAAGGGAATTCATGGTCGAGCTAAAACACCTCCGTACGCTAACAACACTGCGAGACACTGGTTCGCTGACCGCGACAGCCACGACTCTCCATTTAACTCAGTCCGCACTGTCTCATCAGATAAAAGATCTTGAAGCGAGGATTGGGGGTCAACTCTTTCTGCGTAAAACGCGTCCAGTTAAGTTCACCTCCGAAGGCGAGATTTTTTTAAAGCTCGCCGATGAGGTGTTACCTCGCGTTGCCAAAGCTGAGAATGAGATTGCCAGTCTCAAAGAGGACGTAAATGGTCGGCTACACATGGCGATTGAGTGTCACTCTTGCTTTCAGTGGCTGATGCCTGCGCTCAAGGAGTATCAACTTGCTTGGCCAAGCGTGACGCTCGATTTTTCGTCAGGATTTGGCTTCGAACCATTACCTGCGCTACTTGCAGGCGAGTTGGATTTGGTGATTACCTCCGACATTCAGCCAAGATCCGAAGTCCATTACGAGCCTCTATTTGACTTCGAAATGCGATTGGTGACATCGATTTCCCACCCCTTGGCACAAAAACCGGCCATTGAGCCACAGGATTTAGCCGATCAGACAATGCTCTCTTATCCGGTTCAGAAGAATCGATTGGATGTCGTTAAACACTTTTTGCAACCCGCCAACGTAGAACCAGCAAAATGGAAGCAGGCTGACAACACTCTGATGCTGATCCAGATGGTCTCTGCTGGTCTTGGGGTTGCCGCATTGCCTAACTGGGCCATCAGTGAATTTTCGAGACAGGGACTGATTGCCAGCATCCCGCTGGGGAATGGTTTATGGAGACGGCTATTCGCCGCCATACGCCATTCAGATAGGGACAAGCGTTACCTACTGGCATTTTTTAATACTGCCCGTCTACAATCTCAAAGCCATTTAGACGGTATAAAAACGGTTTAGCGGAAGTAAATTACCACCTTCTAAAGAAGGTGGCTTTGTGTGAGCCCCCTAAAAGGGGGCCTTTGTTTAGTCCAGCGCTA
>NZ_JBNJOH010000043.1:0-35710 GCF_050113735.1 Vibrio sp. TRT 2004
GGCAATAACAGCTCTCGCACCATGGATAAGCAGAGTACGAATGTGTTTTTCGCCTCTTTTACTGATACGACCAAGATCAATGCCAATAGTTTGAATGTTGGACATGGTAACGTCCAGTTTTTCAGCGTGTACTAAGTCAGTATGGCACGCGGAGTGTCAGGGAGAGGGAGTCCATATCATTCGTTATGTGCCTAGTGTGATTTGTCTGACATTATGTGCAATTAGATGTCTATATTATGTGCGGTGGTCATTCATAAGGAGTGGTTATGGCACTTACAAGTAAAGTCAAAGTTGTTGTTTCCTTTGCCGCTATGGCGATATCTTCGGTTTTTCTAGCTCTAGACTTATTTGGCGTAATTCCTTTTCTGGTTTTAGTTATTTCCTTTTTCACAGCAGTTATTCAAGGAGCTCTTTGTTTCCTAGGATATAAAGATGGAGACATGTTTGAAGCATATCAGGACTTTGAGCGCACAGAGGCAACAGCCTTTACAAATTTGCTCAAGGATAAAAAGGAATGTGACAAACTTTGAAGGCGGAACATAACGATAAATTTAAGAGTGATTCACAACGCTTGGCGCCCTCACTTTAAACAAGTTTAGTGTTTATAGCACAATGCTTTAGGTAAAGTGTCAGCGTTGTTCATAGCTTAATTTTGCGTTATATCTAATTTACATCACACATCTTAACTGTATGTATATACATGAATCTGCGTTGGTATATTATTCTGCGATCTTTTAGTTATAGAGTTATAAAATGACCAACCACCTAGAAGCTGGCATCAGAGAGCTAGTCGAAGAATTTCAATCAAATGGTAAACCTTGCCCTTCAGCACAAACAATCGCTGAACGCCGTGCTGGTTATATCGGTAGCACCGCACTAGCAGGCGAGAGTCCTAAAATTGAAAGTGAATACTTAGATGTACTTAATGGTATTCCAGTTAAGATTTACAAGCCCACAAGTGAAGCGAACTTACCTATCGCGGTCTATTTTCATGGCGGTTGTTTCATCAGTGGTGGTTTTGAAACACATGATGTTCAGCTAAGACAAATTGCTCTTCAGTCCAACGCAATAGTGGTTTGCATTCAATACAGACTGGCACCGGAACATACTTATCCAGCAGCACATGACGATGTATACCAAGCTGTACTTGGTATTAAGGATCAAGCGCATAAGTATGGTGGTGATTCAGAGCATTTGGTATTTATAGGTGATAGCGCAGGTGGGCAGTTAGCTTTGGCTACGACGCTTAGGCTAAAGAAGCTAGAACAGTGGTTACCTCGTCAGCAGATTCTTATTTATCCAATGTTGGATCCAAAAGGTAGTACGCAGAGCTACAGAGAAAACGGTTCAGATTACATTATAACGGCAGATATGCTTCTTTCTGGTTTCGAGCTGTACGCGAACTGCAGCGGTCAAGAAATTAATGAACCAGAGCTTAACCTTTTAAACGGTGACTTTAGTGGTTTGCCTATCACTACTATTATCACAGCAGAGTTTGACCCATTATGCGATGAGGGCGAGCAACTATACAAATTGATGCTTGCACAAGGAGTTGACGTTTACCTAGACCATTATTTAGGTGTCATTCATGGTTTCTTTCAGTTATCTGGCGTGTGTAATTCAGCAAAGCGTTGTATCACGGCAATTGCAAACCAAATAAAAAATCAGATATAACAAGGCGTTACAACGCATTTGAGTACGCCATATATTAAGGATTGAAATGGAAGAATATTGGAACCCGATGGTGCCTGAGTTGTCGGTATCTAACTTTACTAACTCTATATATTTTTATTGTGAAATCATTGGCTTCAAAATTAGAAATCAGAGAAAAGAGCCAGATTTTGTTTACCTAGAGCTTGAGCAAATTCAAATTATGTTGGAGCAAATCCACGATGAAGCATGGGTGACAGGTGAGTTGGTTTGGCCACTTGGAAGGGGTGTGAATTTTCAGATTGAGCTTTCTGATATTGCACCAGTGTATGAACGAGTTAAGGCTTCAAATATTAAACTCTTCAGAGAACTAAAAGAAACTTGGTACGACGTGGGTGAGTGTTTGTCTGGACAAAAGGAGTTCCTTGTCCAAGATCCCGACGGTTATTTGTTAAGGTTTTCGCAGTACTTAGGTGAAAAACCTAAGGCTAAAACTGCGTTATAGCAAGGCATTTAAGAGTAATTCGCAACGCTTGGCAGTTTCGCTTCGCTCAAGTATAGCCAAGCCGCTCACACCTCAATGCGGCGTCATGTGAATAGGAAAAATAATGACATTACGAGTAGTTCCAGAGCTGTACTGTATCGATATAAATGTGAGCAAAGTTTTTTTCACAGATATTCTCGGTTTTTCCGTCAAATATGAAAGACCAGAAGAACAGTTTGTATATTTGACACTAGATGGTGTCGATTTAATGCTAGAAGGTCTATCGAGTAAAAGCCGAAAGTGGCTTACTGGTAAACCCGAGTTTCCACTGGGCTGTGGTGTGAACTTTCAGTGGGACGTTAACGATATTGAAAGCTTATATAGTGAAGTTTGCTCGAAATCTAATGACTCGATTTATCTAATGCTTGAATCTAAATCGTATGAATGTGGTACCAAGTCTGTTATACAAAAGCAGTTCATTGTGCAATCGCCAGATGGGTACTTGTTTAGGTTTTGTCAGGATGTTCTTTAACAGAATTTCCCATACAAGCATTTAAGAGTGACTCACAACCCTTGGCGATCTCAGTTTAGACTCGGCTTTAGTGTTTAAGGTGCAATGGTTTGAGTTAGGTGTTTAGCGTTGTTCACGCCTTAATTTAGCGTTGTTCACGCCTTAATTTGGCGTTATGTGTCCTTTGAAAATCCGATAATATAGTGATCTTTCTGCATATTTTAATTGGTCGTTTTGTCATTTGATTGGCGAGCAATTAGTCTGCTTTAGAAGAATTACACTTTCGTGAGGTTCATATGGCAGAGCTTGGTTACTGTTCTATTAATAACTTAAAGTTATCTAGTCGAAGTCGGGATTCCGTAAAACAAATTCAAAGTATTATAGAAAGTAGTCGGTTATTTACCCTATCTTTATCAGCGGTTCCCATTTTAGACATTTTTTTAGGCCGTAAGAATGCCGCTAATCAATTGATCGACATAGCTGCATATGATTGGGTAGAGTTTGGTAAACTGGCTCAAGCTAGCGGTGCTATTACGAAAAAACGGATTCGAGATATAGCTGAACCTATGACGTGGATGACACAAGGAGAAGAAGGTGAATTTTGGAGGTGCGTTAGTCGTGCTGCACTATAAATTATTTTTGGCATTATCGATTTTCTCTGTTTCTGGCTGTGCCGCATCATTCGAAGAAAGGTTCGAAGACTATGCAAATAAAATTGAGGAATGCAAAGTTATTGAACTAGAAAACTCAGAGAGTTTTCCAATGACTCCTTGGTTTGTCTCACTGAATGAAGAAGATCAGAAAAGAGTCGTGTTGTATCTATCTATAGACAATAGAGATAATTGCTCAAAAACTGAAAGAGAGGCTTTGAAAGACTCTGAAAGTCAGTTGTCTCAAGAGCAAAAATCACTATTTGATGCTATGGGAGTAACAGAGCTCCCAAATCATGCACAATACATTGATGGCCTTGATCTAAAGGAAATTCAAAAGATTCAGTCACTATATGGAATGCCGTTTGACTCAATTAAGTTAGGTGAGTCTCTAGGTCTTTTAAGGTAATCAGTGACCGGGAACATAACAAGCAATTTAAGAGGGATTCACAACGCTTGGTACTTTTTTGCTTCTACTTCAGTTTTAGTGTTTATGGCACAATGCTTTAGGTTTGGGCGGAGGCGTTGTTCACACCTTAATTTGGCGTTATGATTTTTATCGAAATGGGGAGGTTGTATGGCAATATCATTCGAAAGTCAGAGGCTGACAGTAGTAGAAGTTGCTGGTGGACTTGATTTGTCTAAACACTCATATTTGCTAGAGCGAATTCCTCAACTCCTCACGCCAGCAGTTGTAGAAAATCTTCCTCCATATTTCCACGAGATAGGTTCTAGTGAACAAGCCACAATCTGGCTTGAGCGAATGTTGTCAGAGAGCCGCTTACTTCAAGTGGAAACCGAGGAGCACAATCTAATAGGCTTCCTGTTCGCTTATGTGGAAAATGATGAGTCTGCTCATATCGGTTATTTGCTTGCTGAAGAATACTGGGGACGAGGATTAGCTAGTGAATTACTTCAAGGCTTCATCAATGAAGTCGAGAAATCCGAATCATGGTTAAAACTCATAGGCGGTGTTGACCAATCTAATATTGCTTCAGCGAAGCTACTCAAGAAGCTGGGTTTTATAGAGCAACCTGCTAATGAGAGTAGTGTAGTTTTCTATGAATATACGATTTCTCGGCCGCAATCATAACAATCAATTTAAGAGTGATTCACAACGCTCGGCATTTTTGCTTTTACTTCAATTTTAGTGTTTATGGCACAATGGTTTAAGTAAGGTGGCTTGCGTTGTTCACACCTTAATTTGGCGTTATTATCTATCCGTAGTTGTAGGTTTGGAGAGTTAGGTGTACGAAACCCGTAAAGCTGAAAATAGTGACTATGAGTTCCTATTCGAACTTAAGAAATCAGCAGAATTTGAACCAATCAAAGCTGTATTTGGTTGGGACGAAAGTGTTCAAAGAGAAATTCATCACAATGAGTGGGGCGAAGAAAAGCCAACCATAATCGAAGTCGATGGAGTCGCAGTAGGCAGTTACTTGGTGCAGTGCCATTCTGAGTATCTGTACTTTGGTCGTTTTTTCCTATTACCAGAATATCAGGGTAAAGGAATTGGTAGCCAAGTATTAAAAGCGGTCATTGAGCTTGCTGCACAAAAGTTGTTACCGATAAAGCTTTGCTACTTACAAGGAAACCGAGTAGGGCAACTTTACAAAAGGTTTGGCTTTGAGGTTACAGGGCAGGACGAACAGTTCGTGCACATGCTCAAACCACGCTTATAACAATAAATTTAAGAGTGATTCACAACGCTTGGTGCTTTCACTTCAAGCCAGTTTAGTGTTTACAGCACAATGCTTTAGGTCAGGTGTTAGTGTGGTTCACCCCTTAATTTGGCGTTATGTTTATCGACATACTGTGACTTCTATTCAGTGTGCACCAAGTTTCTCAATGTGTTGGCTTTTATTGGTTTAAACTGCCTTCACATTTGTTAGTTTGGAGTTCATATGTCTTTAAAAGACTACTGTTCCGTTAAAGGACTGAAACTCTCTGCTCGAACATGCGATGGCATCTATTAATCCTGTATTGAGAAAGCAAGTTTACTATCTTGCTCAACAAGAAGAGCTGTTTACTTATGGTGAAGAACAAAAGTTTTGGAAGTGTGTCAGTGAAGCTGCTCTGTAGCATTGCTTTTATATCATTGGTTGGTTGTACGGCTTCGCCTCCAAGTTTAACTCAGCCATATAGTCAGTTAATGGCTAAAAAAGAAGCCTGTTTTGAGAAAGCTAAAAATGGTTTACATTCGTTCCCTGAGTCTCAATGGTTACGAAGTCTAACTGAAAACAAGCAAAAACAAGTACTTAGTTATCTAGCGCAGTATGCTTTCAATTCGTGCATTAGCGAAGAGGTCAATAACGTTGAAATGTCATTGGCAAAGCAATCTGATGACATACAACTGTTTTTTAATCAGTATGTTGGTTTGCATGAGTTCAAGCAAGAGCCTCCAAAAGGCGTTGGTATCCCAGAACTAAACACTCTGCAAAAAGAGATTAAACAGCCATTTATCGCCAATGAGATATACGAAAGTATAAGATAAACATACAACGCGTTTAAGAATGATTCGCAACGTTTGGCATTTTCACTATGCGCTGGTTTTAGTGATTAAGGTGGTATGCAGCGGCTTCGGTATTGCGTTGCTCACCCCTTAACATGGCGTTAGCTATTCTTGAGGTAGTAATGAAAGCAGTACAAATATTCAGTATTTTCTTGTCAGTACAATGTGCCTATGTTTTCGCAGTAGGGCTTAAGCTCCCTGATTGCCCTAACTCTCCTAAATTGGAAACGGAAATTTACTTTTATATAGATAAAAGTGTGCTTAATGAGTATTCAGAAAAGTTCGTCAATTCTAAAATTAATACTTGGGTGAACTATTCAAATCTTACGCTAGAGAACTCATGCATCCCAATAGAAAGAAAAGTCACAAAAGTAGAATATACTTCAAACATAGATAGCTCTTTGTTCCAAGACGTTGATGCTGCCAAGAGCCTTGTGAATTATCATTCTAAATCTGAAATCCCAGAAACTAACAGCTCTGGCGTTCCTATTTTCAAAGCAATTTTGTTTTCAAATGCGGCTGACAGTTTTAAGTCCCAATGGTGTGGGGTCGCATCGGCGACATCTAACTACTTCGTAATTGGACTAAATTGTTACGATAGTGCAATGGAGCACGAAATTGGGCATTTAAGCGGTGCAAATCATGATATGAAAACAGTACTTGAGTATAGTCCGAAGTTTGATGTGGACTCTTTTGTTAACTATACGTTTCCAAACAAAAATAAGAGGTATAGCTTTGGTGCTACTTGCTCAAGTCGAGGAACAGTCATGTCTTATGAAAAAGATATAATTCCGGCATATTCAAGTCCAGACATAAGTGTAGATGGCCAAGTTTGCGGCGATGAGCTTACGGCCAATAATGCAAAGGTTCTTCGTGATTTTGCAAAAAGATACATGTCTAACTAACAACATAGCTAACAATAAATTTAAGAATGATTCGCAACGTTTGGTCACTTTCATTTTAATTGGTTTAACTGTTTGCGTAATGTATTTAAAAAGGGAATTTAAATTGATTCTAAACCATGTCTCAGTGGGTGTTTCGAATGTGACCTCGTCTGTCGCTTTTTATGATTCACTGCTTTCTACTTTGTCTATTAAACGCTCTCATTACATCGAAAATGTAGCAGCGGCTTATGGTGAGCATTTTGAGTTTTGGGTCGGTTGTCCATGCAAAGAGGGTGCGTCTGCCGGGAATGGAACTCATATTGCTTTTAATGCGCCAAGTCGAGAGGCGGTTGATCGATTTTACGCTAGCGCGTTGGCGCTAGGAGGTTCGTGTGCAGGCAAACCGAATTTGCGTCCCGAATACGGTGAGACTTACTACGCTGCATTTGTGCGTGACCTTGATGGAAACAAACTGGAAGCGGTATTTATCTAACTGAATCCACATCTTCTTTGTTCGTTGTGCTATGGCTGCCGCCTTTTTATGCGCAAGGCAACATTGCGACAGCTGGAGGCTGTTTGTCTTCACAGTACTTGGCGGCTTGGGTGATTGGCAAACTTGGAGGCCGAGAAGCCGTTGAGAGTGCCATTCACTATGTTGCGCCCGTCGGTGAAAAGGAGCAAACCGTTACCCACTGCATGTCCGTAGTGAGCGTCTACCAATAGAGTCAGTGCCGCGTTCACTCGACACTATCGATGCAGATCATCATGGCGTCTGGTCGCCAGTACTCTAGCTCGCAGTCCATTAGTTGTCCGTCTTGCTTGTAGTTCACGCGACAGATTTTTAGTACGGGTTGGCCTTCTGCTAGATTGAGGGCCTTGGCAACATGTGCTTGAGCTGAGGTGGGAATGACGTCAAAGCGTGAGCGCAAAGTCTCATAGCCGAACTTATCACGATAAATGCCCGTCAACGACATAGTCAGGTTTTCGCTTAATATGCCTTCAAATAAAGACGCTTTTAAAACGTTCTCGACAAATAGCACTGCTCGTCCATCAATGCATCTCAGTCTTTCGATGATATGAATTGGTGTGATTGTGTTGACCTCTAGAGCTTGAGCATATTCACCTGCCGCCATTTCACTTCGTACATTCACCAGTCTGGTTTCTGCAATACGGTTTTGGTCGCGAATCATTTGATGAAAATGAGATCGGCACAGAGGGTTATAGCGAATTCGTTGAGGAGAGACATACCAACCACGGCGTTCTTCGCGATAGATTCGCCCTTCCGTTTCGAGTGCGATCAATGCATCTTTGATGGTAATGCGCGTGGTTGAGAATAACTCGCTAAGTTCTCTTTCAGAGGGTAATTTTTGGCCTTCAGATAGGACTCCAGACTCGATTTGCTCTCTTATGTTAGTTTTAATTCTTGCTAGTTGGGTTCCTAATGGAGGGGCCACTGTTGTTCTCATTGCTGATCTAGTCCATGTGTTGAGCTAGAGATAATGTAAGTCGGACAGATAACAGAATTATGACATACGTTAATTGATCAAATTGCGCCCAAATGACATATATCTGCCATAGAAATTCATTCAAACTGTCAAAATAGTTGCGCCAAATCGTCACATTTACTGCCTAGGATAAATTTTGAACTTACTGACCTAGTCCAGAAGGATGGAGACAATGAAAACTTTGCTAAGTCGTTCAACGGCTATTTCTGTCAAGAAAATGGTACCTGCTGCTCTCATTGCAGTATCACTCTCGATGCCAGCCATAGCAAAACAGGCGGATCTCGAATCACTGATCCAAGCCGCACAAAAAGAAGGCGCGGTGTACAGTGTGGGAATGCCAGATAGTTGGGCAAACTGGAAAGACACATGGGTAGACCTGAAATCAAACTACGGTTTGAAACATCAAGATACGGATATGAGCTCGGCGCAAGAGATCGCTAAGTTTGAAGCAGAGAAGAAAAATGCAACCGCTGATATAGGCGATGTTGGTTTTGCTTTTGCACGTGTCGCAGTGAAGAAGGGCGTGACTCAAGCTTATAAACCGACAACCTGGAGCGATATTCCTGATTGGGCGAAAGATAAAGAGGGTCATTGGGCACTGGCTTACACTGGCACTATCTCATTTATCTCTAACAATAATCTCGTCAAAAACGCTCCGAAATCTTGGGATGACCTGTTGAAAGGGGATTACAAGGTGACTGTCGGAGATGTGGGTGTTGCAGCACAGGCAAACAATGCCGTTCTTGCAGCAGCATTTGCCAATGGCGGCGATGAATCTAACTTAGAACCCGCACTGAAATTCTTTGCTGAATTAGCAAAACAAGGGCGCTTATCGTTCACAGATCCAAGTATCGCTAACCTAGAGAAAGGCGAAGTTGAAGTGGCGATTTTGTGGGACTTCAATGCGCTTAACTACCGTGACAAGATTGATCGTCAACGCTTCACCGTAAACATTCCTCAAGATGGTTCTGTCATTTCGGGATACACCACCATCATCAACAAATTCGCTAAAAATCCGAATGCGGCTAAGCTGGCTCGCGAGTATATCTTCAGTGACCAAGGGCAGATCAACCTAGCTCAAGGTTATGCTCGTCCAATTCGCTCTAACGTAGTATTGCCTAAGTCAGTTCAAGATAAGCTGATTTCTAATGACCAATACAGCAATGTGCATCCCGTAAAGGATTTCAATGCTTGGGAAAAATCTGCGCGTAAATTGCCACGTCAATGGCAGGAAAGTGTGTTAATTCACCAACAATAAGAGTCCGTCACTATGAACAATAAGGTTATCCTTGTTGTTCTAGATGGACTGAATTATCAGGTAGCCCGTGACTGTATGGGCTACCTCAATGGCCTTCTAGAACAACACCACTCAGGCTCGCGAATGTGTGCAACATTGTATCCCGTCCTTTGCGAGCTGCCTTCATTATCACGTCCACTTTACGAATGTATATTGACTGGAGTGCGCCCCGTTGACAGTGGCATTGTGAATAACAATGTAGTGCGTTTGTCGAACCATGAGTCGATTTTTAGCCTCGCGAAATCGCAAGGCAAGGTGACAGCTGCCGCAGCGTATCATTGGATAAGCGAGCTCTATAACCGAGCCCCTTATGAACCAGTGAGAGATCGTTTTACACATGATGAAGCGATGAATATTCAGCACGGCTGCTTTTACCACTGGGATCACTATCCTGATGAAGCTCTCTTTCTTGATGCGGAACATTTGCGCCGAGCGTATAGGCCAGATTTTTTGCTGATTCATCCGATGAACATTGATGATATGGGCCATAAATATGGTTTGGATTCTAGCCAGTACCGTAATTGTGCACGTCACGCAGACATTATTTTGTCTAACTATATTGAGCAATGGCTAGCAGACGGTTATCAAGTCATCGTCACCAGTGACCATGGTATGAACGACGATCGGTCACACGGGGGAATCTTGCCACAAGAACGCCAAGTACCGCTGTTTTTGATCGGGGATAAATTCACCCATCAAGAAGGGCAAATTAAGCAAACAGAGCTCTGTGGCATGATTTGCCAATTGCTCAATCTCGAGCACACTAAGCCTTATTCTCAGGAATTGTTAGCATTATGAGCAGTTCTGTTTTATCGACTCGTACACAAGAGTCAAGTTCAGCGAAGCCACATTGGCATCGATGGGTTGGGCGTATCAAACCCGCATTGTGGCTGGCGCCTTTTGCGCTATTTTTCTATCTCTTTCAGTTGGCTCCTATGGTTTGGGTGCTGATCAACAGCTTTATTTATGATGGCGAATTTGCATTTGATAACTATATTGAAGTGCTAGATTCAGCTTTTATGATCCAGGCTTTTAATAACAGTCTTTGGTTAGCTGTTTGGTCGAGCGTTGTCGGCTTAGCGATTGCAACCTTGCTGGTATCTTCGCTACGCCGTGTTGAAGGGAAAATTCGAGATAGTGTTATTGCGTTTACCAATATGAGCAGTAACTTTTCGGGTGTGCCTTTGTCATTCGCGTTTATCATCATCTTAGGTACCAACGGTGCATTGACCTTGCTGCTGAAGCAGTATGGCTTATTAGGTGATTTCGATCTGTATGGTAAGTGGGGTTTGCTGGCCATATATGTTTATTTTCAGATCCCTCTGGCTGTTTTGTTGCTGTATCCCGCTTTTGACGCGCTCAGTGATGACTGGCAAGCCGCCGCTGCACTCCTAGGAGCTCGTACAGACCAGTATTGGGCAAGAATTGCGTTACCAGTGCTTTCTCCGGCACTGCTTGGCACCTTCATCATTCTGATTGCCAATGCGATTGGCGCCTATGCCAGTGTATACGCATTGACTTCGGGCAATTACAACGTGATCACCATTCGTATTGCCAGCTTAGTATCGGGTGACTTGTTCCTTGAACCGAACTTAGCGGCTGCCATTTCTGTGATTTTAATGGCCTTGCTTGCTCTGATCACCATGATCAATCAATGGCTTATTGCAAAAAGCTATGCGGGTAGGAAGTCGTGATGCATAACGTTAATACTCGATTCCACAAAACGGTAGTGTATTCCATTGTGGGCATTATGCTGATACCGATTTTGGCAACATTCGTCTATTCGGTGTCATCCCGCTGGGGCGCGACCATTTTGCCTGATGGCTTTACGCTAGACTGGTATCTCAACTTACTGAGTGACCCACGATTTTTGCAGGCATTTGGACGCTCGTTGTTCATTTGTATCGCATCACTTTTTTTGAGCGTGGTGTTGATTCTACCCGCGATATTTGTGGTTTTTTATTACTTTCCGAAACTAGATAAGGTTATGAATATCATGATCTTATTACCCTTTGCGGTACCACCAGTGGTTTCGTCTGTGGGATTGCTTCAGCTTTATGCAGACAGTGAAATTTCTCTTGTTGGCACACCTTGGATTCTAATCGGCACTTACTTCACTATAGCGTTGCCATTTATGTATCGTGCTATTGCTAATAGCTTCGAGGCAATCAATCTGCATGATTTGATGGACGCTGCGCATCTTCTCGGGGCGAGCACCGCCAAAGCGTTTCTGCTAATTATTCTGCCAAACTTGAAAAAAGGATTGATGGCATCGCTGTTTCTTTCCTTTTCATTTTTATTGGGCGAGTTTGTATTCGCCAATATCTTGGTTGGTACGCGTTACGAAACGCTACAGATTTACCTTTATAACATGCGTCAGACCAGCGGCCACTTTACCAGTGCGCTGGTGATGACCTATTTCCTGTTTATTTTTATCCTGACTTGGCTGGCGAGTCGCTTTAGCCGAGGAGTCAAATAATGAGTTATGTAGTCGCAAATAACCTGACCAAACGCTTTGCGGATAATACCGTATTCGAAGAGATTGAATTCACTATTAAGCAAGGTGAATTTATTACGCTGCTTGGCCCCAGTGGTTGCGGTAAATCGACCTTGCTTCGTAGCCTGGCAGGATTGAATCCTGTGGATGGGGGAGAGATTTGGGTAGATGGTGAGGAGATTACTCACCAGTTACCTCAGCAGCGGGGCATTGGTATGGTGTTTCAGTCCTATGCGTTGTTTCCTAATATGACTGTGGAAGGCAATATAGGTTTTGGTTTGCAGATGAAAAAACTGGCAAAGCAAGAGATTCAACGCCAAGTCGCTAGGGTAATCGAACTGGTTGATCTCAAGGGTAAAGAGAAACACTATCCACATCAGCTCTCAGGAGGGCAACGTCAACGAGTCGCTCTTGCTAGGGCGTTAGTGGTTAAGCCGCGTATCTTACTCCTTGATGAGCCTCTTTCCGCACTGGATGCCAAGATACGTAAGCACCTCCGTCAACAGATCCGTGATATTCAAAAAGAGATGAATTTAACGACAATTTTTGTCACTCATGATCAGGAAGAAGCGATGATCATGTCAGACCGCATTTTCCTAATGAATAAAGGCGAAATTGTTCAGGCTGGTTCTCCGGAAGAGATTTATACTCATCCAGCCAACGAGTTTGTGGCAAGTTTTATGGGGCATTATAATTTGGTTGAAGCAATGAAAGCGAAGCAACTGTTCAATATCGAGACCGATTGGAAGGTAGCGATACGTCCTGAATCCATCTATGTCAAAGAGCAGGGGCGCAAATATGGCAGCCATGTATCTGCCCCGCAAAAGGCGATAATAAAAAACCATCAATTGTTGGGAAATGTGATTCGCTATCAGGTCGAGGTCGACCAGTGTGAGCTTACCGTTGATCTCCTCAATCGCTCATCTGAGCGTTTACTGGCCAACGGTAGCCAATTAGAACTCTTGTTTAATCTCAATGAAATTCAACCTGTGAGAGCGTAATGATGTCAAAGCCGTTGTATGTATTTGATATGGATGAAACCTTGATCAATGCTGATTGTGCAATGATCTGGAACGAGTTTATGGTTGAGAAAGGTATCGCGACCAGCCCCGATTTTATCGAGCAGGATCAGAGATTAATGGCTCTTTATGCTCAAGGGAAAATGGATATGGAGGATTACCTCAAGTTTTCCATCTCTCCTTTGGTTGATATACCCATAGAGCAAGTGAATGTGCTGGTGGAAGAGTGCGTAGAGCGCCATATCCTCACCAAGCAATTTAAACAGTCCAAAGTTTTAATTGATCAACTTAACGAACAAGGTATTCAGATGGTAATCATCTCTGCCAGCGTAACATTTCTTGTGCAAGCGGTTGGGCGACGCTTGGGAATTGATGTGGCGTTGGGTATTGATCTCGTTGAAGATGGCGGACGCTATACTACCGAGATTAGAGGTGTTCCAAGCTATCGCGAGGGTAAGGTAATCCGATTAAAACAATGGTTGGATTCACAACCCGAGACTTACTCCAACATTCACTTCTATACTGACTCGATCAACGATTTGCCGCTATGTGAATACGCGGATCACGCTTATTTGGTCAACCCATGTCCACGTTTGAGAGCCCGTGCAAGCTCTATGGATTGGCAAGTGCTGAACTGGACTTAGCCGTGATGTTGTTCAGTTGGTCGGTGGTGGGCAGCTTGGATAAAGAGTAAGCGTTAAACAGAAAGTAACGGATTCCAATGAACAAATTTGATCGCTATTTTGGGCTTAGGCTTGCTAGCGCTGATAGTCTTCAGGCAACAAACTATGACCATTGCAGTCGGCTAAATACACCAGTGCATCAATAACGCGAATCGGGGTCAACAGATTCTCTTCGTTGCAAGGGGCTAACTCAAACGAGAGGTACAGTGTATCTGCTTCAATCTTGACGAACAGATTACCTTGCGGTGCTCGTTCTTGAGTTAGAGCGAAGGTGCCCACACCGAGGAAGTGGGAGCTGTTTAAGTTGCGCGTAGCGTAGATATCACATTGCAATTTATGAGCAAGGGTCAAGAAATCGAGCAGGAGATTCACTTGGTCGTCCGATACTCGATCGAGCGCATCAATATGGGGCGCTTTGCAGTAACGGTCGAAATAGCCGATCATTTCTTCTATGTCATTGTCAAATAGCATCTTCTGGCACCTGTGTTGTTTGGCTGGCGATTGTACCTATACAACTCTCTATTCACAAAGCGTTTAGTACGGCTTTTATCCTCAGTATGTGGTTGATCGTTTGTCACGAAAATTCGGCTTATCGCAGTGTCGGAAAATAACAGATATTCGTACCGTTTATATATGTTGCATTGCTTATTTGGCTGTATTATAAAGTGTTTCTCAGCACAATAACTTCATGATTATATTAGTTTTTACTAACCTTTAATAACATGGAGAAAAGGTGATGAGCAAGAAAACTAACAACTATAGGCTAGTGGATATTCTCCGTTTTCGTCGGGCTTACGTAATGTCGGATTTTAATCTCAACACAGACCAAATATCGGTTCGTGGTGACGATTACCAATTGCGTAAGATAAAACAGGTAGAAGTACGTAAGCTTGGGGTAAAAGATAACATGGTGAATGTTATTTCCCTCGCTTTAATGCTGTCGGCCGCGACTTGGGCGTTTGTTCCGCAATTTGGTTTTTTAATGCTCGCATTGACTCTAATTCTTGCGTTTGCGTCTTGGAGAAAATACGAACTTAGGGCTGAGTTTGTTGCAACGGATGAAACGGGAGATTACTGGGTATCGATTGCTCGCGGCTGCAGTAACGCAGAGTACAAAGTATTTCAGCAAGTTGAATCTCAACTAGCGTCTTAGGTTAAAAACGAAGGCTCACCCACTTACGGTGGGCCTTTTGTTTATTGAGGTGCGTAGCGGATGGGGCTTTCAAACCACCTTAACACTGCGGAAAGATCAGCGTTAGGAGGTTCAGATGTTGAAACTGGTAGTAAAGGTTGCGATCATAAATGTCATTGCGGCTCTAGTTGTGTGGTTGCTTTCCTACGTTGTTGATTTTTTTGTCGTCACACGACTTTCTGATTTCTTATTTATGGTCGTTTTTGTTATCTGGGGCTTGGCAATGCTAACTTGGGAAGGTGGAACAGATAGCAAAACCGCTAGGTACAATAACCCCAAGCTCGATTCAGTCTACAAGATGGTCAAAGGTTTTGACGTCGAGAAAGATGAAAGAAAACGCTATCGACAAAACTACCAAGATGGTTTGGTATTGTTTATTGCAGGTATTCCCGCGTTAACTGGATGCATCATTTTAAACATTTTATAGCTTAGGAAGAGCGTAATATGTCACTGATACCTTTTATGAGTTCGCATTATGGTGTGCTAATCGATTGGATCGACTCAGACCAACTCAACTATTTGTGGGGAGGAAACTGTTACCAGTTTCCATTGACCGACGAACAGATTGAGTTTCACTGCAATAAGGACATTGTTCACCCTTTTATGCTGGAGCACAACGGCGAATACGCTGGTTATGTTGAGCTTTACCAAGAAAGGGCAGACTGTTTTCGTATCTGCCGAGTGTTTATTGCACCTCCGTTTCGTGGCCAAAAGCTGGCGGCGAAGATGCTGCAACTATTAATCGACCATGTACAATCCCATTTTGTGGTTTCTCAGTTGAGGTTAGCTGTGTTTGAACACAATGATGTTGCGCGTAAGTGTTACCAGTCACTCGGGTTTCAGGTGGATAAGATAGAGCGGGGAACGCGTCGTTATGAAGGGCAAGATTGGAATCTAGTGTTGATGAGTAAAGAATTGAGTCACATAGAGTAAGCCCCACAAAGCGGACGTTGTGGAGCTAATCCATTAGTTTGCGATATTCATGGTCACGTTCAGATCCAATGAGAGACGCGACAGTTTATCCTTTAGAATACGACGCGCTTTCTCCAGTTCAGCCACCTGAACTTGTTGTCCTTGAGAATGTACATCCAGTCTGACGCGCAGCTCACGACCTACCTTAATAACCCCCGCCACGGCAAGTTCCTGATCAACTTGTGTCTCTAGGGCGAGTACCTCTTTGTTAACCGCGTGACAGATCTCTTCGTCAGGTTTCATCATCAGTAGTTCGCGTAGTGCACCTGCTAACATCTCAAGTGGTACTTTAATGAAGTAGAAAGACATCAGCAGCATCATCACCGGATCAGCATAGACGGCATATTGTGCGAACGGTGAAACGGATACCAGCCACGCAGCCACGAAACCTAAGGTCACAGCAACGCTAAGCAACGTGTCCATCTGCCACTGTTTTACTTCAGCGTCTACCAAGCCAGATGAAATAAGTTTCGACTTATTCGCGATGTACCACCATGCGTAGCTACAACCAACAACACTTACCGCACCGAAAAGCGTTGCAATACTCGCGTCAACTTCACGGCCACCATTGATTAATGCCTGCACAGCTGAATACAGTGAGTAGGCAACGATCGCTAAAATCACACTACCTTTTATTGCGATCACTAGGGGCTCAAGCATCGCTTTACCAAATGGAAACTGGCGCTTGGACGGCTGAGCAATGTATCTAGACACGGCGAGCGACAACAAAGTCAATAGCAAACTGACCAGTGAATATACACCGTCAAAAACAATGACAAGTGAGCCAACTAGTAAGCCGAGTACGAGTCCGCTACCCGCAAAGCCCGATGCTAAAAGAGCTGAGAAGGTTAGGATTCGTTTTTCGTTAAGGCTTGTTCGGGCACACATAATGAGTTCTCTTGTAAAATTCCCCTATATTTTTCTCAATATAAGAGAATTAGACAATCCCTATATGAATACCCAATATGTCAAATAGATGAATTTTAGTTAAAATTGTTATTTTTCAATGAGATGCGAACAGAATGCGGTGTCAATAATATTGTCGCTGACTGATTGATGGATCAAATAATCGTCGCAACGGTTAAAAATCAAACAAAAATTCGTTTAATTTGTCTGCCAGCCAAGACATTCCAGGATGCTCTGCCATACCTGAAGAGGTGAACATACAGTAATCTTCTTGGGTCAAGCCATAAGTGTGTTTTATTACCGAGAGTTCCTGTTTGCGTAGCAAGTGTCGGATCAGCGGTTCAGGGAGTACGCCCCAAGCGTCTTCTTCAAGAATCGTGTTGAGTATGTAGTCAAAGCTTGAGAAGCCTATGTGACGCAGCGAGAAGGGTTGTAATTCTGGATTATCCTTTTCATTTAGATAAACCATAACGGCTTGCATAGCGTTACGCAGTTCGTCATCCGAGACCCGACGAAGTTTGGCCAGTGGGTGAGAGGAACGACATACTGACATCAGGCGTATCTTGCCTAATGGCTGAAACGTGATGTGAGGGTCATTGAGTCGTTCGTAATCGACGCCAAACGCGAAATCAACTTGGGAAGTTGCCACAAGATTTGCCAAGTCACCACTAGAGGCTAAAACAATGTTAAATGCGGTTGCAGGAAAGCGGTTGTTAAGCTTATGAGAGAGATCCTGCCACAGTTCGTCAGGCAGAGAATCGTCACGAGCTATCCATACCTCGGCGTTAAACTTACCTGATACGTGAGTACAGGTTTTACGAATACGCGCTGCGGTAACTAGCATATTGTGACAATCTTTGTAAATGGCTTTACCCGCTTCAGAAAGCACCAAATTATTGCCACTACGAACAAAAAGTTCGACATCGAGATCTTTTTCTAGTGCTTTAATCGCCATACTCAAGCGTGTGCGGTTGCACTCTAGTTGGCGAGCGGCCTCGGAAACCGAGCCTGTGTCGGACACAGTACAAAAAGCTTCGATCTGAGTAAGGTTCATCTTTTGTTCAATTTGGTTAGTCTCGAATCGATATTATATCAATCTCTGTCAATTGTCTGTTTTCCGAATTGAAATGCTATGAATTTCATGCAGTTTTGATACTCTTGGGGCATGCCTAATGAATGTTGTTACAGGGAGATCATGATGGCTAATAGTTGGGACGATGTCGCACTCGATTGGGACTCGGATAACACGACTAGTGTATATGCGGATAAAGCTTTTGAATCTCTACAGCAAGTAGTTGATGTTAAAGGGTTACATATTTTTGATTTTGGCTGCGGAACAGGTCTGCTTAGCCAAAGAATGTCTCAAACGGCAAAAGATATTGTCGCGCTCGACAGCTCCGAAGCAATGATAGAACAACTCGATAAGAAAGAGCTTCACAACGTAGAACCCGTAGTTGATCTACTGACTCGTGGTTTAGTGGCGATGCACCCTGCATTTCGAGCACAGTTTGATCTAGTGGTTGCCTCTTCAGTGTGTAGTTTCCTACCAAACTATTCAGATGTCGCGGATATTGTTTACAGCATCCTCGACGATGGCGGACATTTTGTTCACTGGGATTGGTTGTCGGACAAAGACGAAGTTGGCGGAATGACGATTGTTCACGCTCAGCAAGTGCTGACGAGTGTGGGTTTTAGCCAAGTAGAAATCACGACGCCGTTTACCATCACAACCCCGCACGGCGAACAAACCGTGTTGATGGCGGTTGCCAAAAAGTAACTCGATTCGGTTTAAACATTAAAGCCCAGTAGAAATACTGGGCTTTAATGTTTTATACCACTGGGACGGTCTGATATTGACTGACTTCGTCTAGTACCCAAGGGTTGGCAATCGCCCCCTGATTTTTAACTTCTTGTCCATGAAGAACTTGTTTGACTGCCAGTTCGACCAATTTACCCGATTTGGTTTTGGGTATTTCACTTAACGGATAGATTTCAGCCGGAACGTGTCGGGGTGAGCACTGACGACGCAGCGTCTCTTTTATGGTCGAAATCATATGCTCGGTCAGTGATGCATGAGGCTCAAGCTGAACGAACAGAACGACTTTTTCATCACCATCTACTTGCCTTGCAACGGCGATAGAATCTTGGATCCCAGCCAGTTGGTTAACTTGCTGATAAATTTCTGCCGTTCCGATGCGGACACCGCCGGGGTTCAAAGTGGCATCACTTCGT
This sequence comes from Vibrio sp. TRT 2004, assembly GCF_050113735.1. Taxonomy (NCBI): domain Bacteria; kingdom Pseudomonadati; phylum Pseudomonadota; class Gammaproteobacteria; order Vibrionales; family Vibrionaceae; genus Vibrio; species Vibrio sp. TRT 2004. The sequence continues at coordinate 18,995 of NZ_JBNJOH010000043.1, forward strand.
CCGTAGAAAATCATTCCGCCTCGTGGAGTCATTTCGACATCATCGCCATGGTGCCATGTATTTTCGAACTTATCCCAATAAGCCATATGGTAACGCTCACCATCATCGTGCCAGAACCCTAACGGTTGGTTGGGGAAACTGTTTTGACAAACCAACTCACCGCGGGAGGCAATAATAGCTTCACCAGATTCATTGAGCACTTTGACATCCATACCCAAGCCTGCACCTTGGCACTCTCCGCGATAAACCGCAGAGATTGGATTGCCCAATACGAAGCAACCGCAAATATCGGTTCCGCCAGATATGGATGCAAGGTGGATATCGACTTTGATATTGGAATACACAAAATCAAATTGTTGAGGATAGAGGACTGAGCCAGTTGAACAGAGTGTTTTGAGAGATTTCAGTGGCAACTGGCTACTAGGATTAAACTGCTGTTTCTCTAGAGCTTCTAAGTATTTTGCCGATGTACCAAACAGCGTGACCTTAGCATCTTCAGCCAGTTGCCAAAGTATTTGCTCGTTAGGGTACATAGGGCTGCCGTCAAATATCACCAAGGTCGCGCCGCTTGCTAAAGCGGATACGTGCCAGTTCCACATCATCCAACCGCATGTCGTGTAGTAGAAAATACGATCTTTCGGTTGAATATCACAGTGAAGTTGATGCTCTTTGAGATGGTTTAATATCGTCCCTCCCACTGAATGAACGATACATTTCGGTTTGCCTGTCGTACCTGAAGAGTAGAGGACAAAAAGAGGATCATTAAAACTAATCCGCTCATAACGCATCGCGCGTGGCAGGTAGCTGGCAAAAATCGCTTCCCAATCAGAGAATGACTCACAGCGGTCATCCATTGACATATCTATTTGTAAGTAGTCAATTTGGCACGTATTTAGGATGCTTGGAATCGCATCAACAATTTTGCGGTTTTTCTCTTCTATTTGGAAGGTCTTACCGTTGAAGTCGTAACCATTACAGCAAAACAGAATTTTGGGTTGTACTTGTCCAAATCGTTCGATGACGCTTTCCGCGCCAAAGTCAGGTGATGTTGAAGTCCAAATGGCACCAAGGCTGGTCGTTGCGAGCATGGCGATCACAGTCTCTGGCATATGTGGAAGATAGCCAGCGACGACATCGCCTTTTTGAACGCCATTTTGAACCAACCATTGCTGAATGATTGAAACTTGGTCACACAGCTCCTGCCAAGTCAGTTGACGACTCGACCCTCGTTCGTTCTTAAACCAAATTGCGGTGTCATCTGGTGCCTGAAAAGAGTAGGCCAACAGATTTTCGGCATAATTTAGTTGCGATTGTGGAAACCAGATCGTATCTCGGCTTGGGTTAAACTGGCCCCACTTGGCCAACCCTTCGCCTAAAATGCAGTCGCCCTTGTAGCCTATGACGTCGCAAAACTGCCAAATCTCGAGCCAGAAGTTCTTTTTGTTTTCAATCGACCACTGGTGCAAGTCAGCATAGCTATCGATTTTATTTCCCTGAATATTAATGTGTTTTATAAATTGACTCAGGTTTGATGACTCCACTCGCTCACTACTTGGAACCCAAATAGGTGCTGGAAGGTTCGTCTGCGAATTAGACATGACATCCTCGTCTTATTGTTCTCCGTTTTCTCGAATAAGCTTTGATGAAAAGGTAGCCAAAGTCAAACTTACCGAGCTTCAACAGATGGCTGAAAAATAAGAAAAAAGTGTTAAAATGTAAAATAATTGTTACACAGAGTCGGTGTGAGAGAGTTGGTTGGCTAAATTGTCACCGCCCCTGCATGACGATAGGCTTAATGTGAAGGAATTGTTAATGGAGCTGGTCATGACACAATATCGTTCTAAGCCTGTGAATGATAAAGGGGTAGTTGAATGGAGTTCAGAAGAAGACCAAGTATGGAGTGATTTGGTTAGTCGCCAACTCCACTTGGTGAAACAACGCGCCTGTAAAGAGTATTTGGCAGGGTTGGAGTTGCTGGATCTGCCACTAGATAGAGCGCCTCAAATTGTTGATATCAATCGGGTTCTCAAGCAAGCGACGGGCTGGCAAGTTGAACCCGTGCCAGCGTTGATTAATTTTGACCGATTTTTCGCATTGCTTGCAGACAAGAAGTTCCCTGTAGCTACTTTTTTGCGGAGTAGAGAGGAGTTTGATTATCTCCAAGAGCCGGATTTCTTTCATGAGATATTTGGCCACTGTGCAATGCTAACCAACCCTGAGTTTGCTGAATTTACCAACATGTACGGCAAGTTGGGTCGAGATGCGAGTGATAAGCAGAGGGTATATCTGGCGAGACTTTACTGGTTTACTATCGAGTTTGGTCTTGTCAAAGAGGGAAGTGAGCAAAAAATTTATGGCGGCGGGATTCTATCCTCTCCAGGTGAGACTTTGTATGCACTGGATGATCCGCTAGCTAAACGGGTTGAGTTTGATCTCCACACCGTGCTCAGGACACCTTATCGAATTGATATTATGCAGCCGGAATATTTTGTCCTAGACGACATCGATCAGCTTTATACCCTGAGTAAGATGGATCTGATGTTTCATGTAAAACAGGCGATGGCTGCTGGATTATTACCCCCACTATTTGAACCAAAGGAAGTAAATCATGCTTGATGAATTGCGTTGCGAAGCGTGCACCGCTACTGCTGTAGCTCTAGGCGCAGAAGAAAGAAGGCTGCTATTGACTGAGCTAGAAGATTGGCAAATGCTTGAACGAGACAGCATTCCCCAGCTAGAAAAAGTCTACAAGTTCAAAAACTATAAACTTGCTTGGGAATTTGCCAACAAAGTTTCAGAGCTGGCTGAAGAAGAATTTCACCATCCTTCAATTTTACTTGAGTGGGGTAAGGTGACGGTGACATGGTGGAGTCATTCGATAAAAGGTCTGCATCAGAACGATTTCATCTGCGCAGCCAAGTGTGACAAGCTGATTTAGCATGCAACCTGGTTCAAAAAAGTCTGATTTTATCAGGCTTTTTTGATGCGAGATTACGCAGATAACGGCTGTTTATGATCCAGAACTTGCTCGATTTTGCAGACCGTAAGTGGCTTTGACTTTAAGTACCCTTGAACATAATTACAATGATGTTGGCGAAGTATTGCGAGTTGTTCTGGCGTTTCGACACCTTCAGCAACCACTTCGAGGTCAATGGTATGTGCCATTGAGATGATCGCTCGACATAAGTTATCCGCGTTACTCTGACCAAGAGCGAGACGACTAACAAAACTTCGGTCGACTTTAAGTACATCAACGGGGTACTCGTTGAGCACCGAAAGGGAAGAGTACCCAGTACCGAAATCATCGAGATATAAGGTGACCCCCAGCGCTTTGATACGCTGAAGTTGATGAGCACTGCATTCTTCCCGCAATAGCATAGACTCGGTTATCTCTATTCCGACCAGATGGGCAGGGAAATCATATTGGTCTAGCAACTGAACCAGTGTGTGGTATATGTGCTCAGACTCAAATTGTTTGGCAGATACGTTAATGTTGATCCTTGGTACATCGCGTTCTTTCCGTGAATGCCAAAGCCGATTCAGAGTCTTACAACACTCATTGGCGACCCAGTCACCAATCTTGATTATCATTCCAGTCTCTTCAGCGATTGGGATAAACTCTGCGGGAGAGACTTGACCAAGTTTAGGATGATTCCAGCGGAGCAATGACTCAAACCCCGTCACTTTATCGGTATCTGCACAATAGATTGGCTGATAGACCAGCGATAGCTGCTTTAACGCGAGAGCGCTGGTTAGCTCTTGTTCTAAAGTGAAACGCATTTTCGCTTGCGAGAACATTTTCTCGTGAAAAAAGACTACTTTTTCATGGCTAGAGCTTTTGGCGCGATACATAGCGGTATCGGCCTCGCGGAGTATGCCTGCTAATGTCTGGTTTGGATCAGTAACAATCGAAATTCCGATACTGGCACCAATATGGCAGGACTGGCCGTCAATAGTGTATGGACGGCTTAATACGTTAGAGTAACGTTGACAGATATCGGTGAGTGCTGAACGTGAAATAAGGCCCGGTAAGCAGATGACGAACTCATCCCCCCCAAAGCGAAAGCCCATATCATTGCTGCGACAGTGTTCAGTTAACCGGCTTCCGACTTGTTTAAGGAGTTTATCGCCATGCAGATGCCCCATTGAGTCGTTAATCACTTTGAAACGGTCGAGATCAATAAACAGAATCGAGAACCCAACGGATTCTCCACGAGCCATGAGGTTGAGTTGAGCCGCCACTTCATGACCCAAGGCGTTACGGTTTTTTAAATTGGTTAGGTTATCTTTGATGGCTTGATCGGCCAGTGAGCGCGTTTTCTCTTCGATGACACTATCGGACACTTTGAGTCGCGTCGCGTAGAAATTTGTGGCGATCGTCGCTGAACAGGTGAGCAAAAAGATCAAAATAATCAATGTAAGCCCATATCGAGCTGTACTACCCGTTCGGTCTAGCGTCGTGATCGATACTTGCCAATACTGGTTGAACAAAGGGATCCGTGTGACGCGAGTGGCTTGCGCGAGGCGTGTTGTGATCCCGTCAGATTCCAGCTCAGTATTAATGTGCGACTCAAAGATGAGTTGCTGACTGGGCTCGATATGAGCTTGAATTTTCGTTGTGGAAGAGTTGATTTCTTTGTGCCATATCTGACCTAGCAACTCATGTAGCACGAGATTGGCTACAATGAATCCTTCCAAGTTGCCTTTATCCGAAAACTTGGGTAATAGAAGACGAACGTTAGCTTGACCATTTTGAGTGAAGTCGGAGACACCAATTCTTCCGGTCGTTATTGCACGAGACATTGCACTGACATTATTCGGGTCGGATTCTAATCTAACACCTAATTGGTCACTGCCCTCAAACCATGATGACAGATAGAGTACCGGTAACGTCGTTTGATCAAGAAACCAGATATCCGAGTCGGCTCCCTCTAATGTAGGGGTTATTTTGAAACCGAGAAAACCATCGCGCTGCGCTTGCCGTTCGAAGTCTGCTATTTGGTCTAACTTGACTGCTGGTGCCCACATCACAGAACCGACGCTCAAATTGGTGTGAACTTGCTCGGTAAAATAGGATTCAAATTGTTTGGCTGATGGCTGGTTACTATTCGATATAAATGCACGGGTCGAATAGATTAAAGACTCAACACTCTTAAGCGATTGCGATAGAGTTTGAATTCGGTTGGTCAATTGCGCTTCTAACTGGGCGTGGATCTTTTGTGTTTCATACTGGTGAACCGTGAAGTAACTCAGTACGGCCAGTATCGTCCCCAACAGCCAGATTAAAATTAAATGTTTATAGGAAAGAGCAAGTTTCAAGAGGCGTGTGAGTCAAATCGAAAAAATGTATAACGCAAATGGTAACTATTATTATTATCAATGCAAGATGGTATTGAGTAGATAATATGTGAGATTGATCCAGTAATTGAGAGTAATGTAGCTATCGATAGACAACCGATAGCGGTTGGAATCAAGGGGAGTCGTTTTCTGTATCTGGTCTGGCCCTGCGTAATGTTTCGACTTCATTCACATATCGTTGCTCTAGGATGAGCAGTTTAGTAAACAGTTTATTGATATCGAGTATTAACGCCTGATTAAGCTGCGCATACTTTTCGCTTGCTACGGCGTTTGATTGATTGTCCATCTGCTTGCAATGCTGGCTGATGTTTCGCCAGCGTAGCAGTAGTTGTTCTGCACGCTCAGATAGTTGCTGTAGGGAGTCTCGCTCTAGTTGTATTTTATCAACGACAAAAAGCGATGCCTCAATTTGGGAGTTCATACTTTGATGTAAGGTGTCCTTATTGCTGTCCCAAAACTGGCGGATCTCCTGAGGAGTGAATTCTTGGTAAAGAAAGGGCTGCTCGTTATGGATGTGCAGAAACTGATTAAATTTTTGAGCATGGAGGTTATAAGTTCGGTCAAGATCGGTCTGAAGATTGAGGATTTCGTTCCATGCTGGAGCCGAACAATGGGCACTAAGTACCTTAAAAGGTAAAGTGATCAGCAGTGCTGCCGTTATAGTAATATTAATACAGTGCCATTTCATCGTGGTTGTGGTGGTGGTTATAACTCGATAAGTATAGGAAAAGATTAGGCGGATATGAAAAAACTCATCATGGTTGTCTTGTTGTTAGTGGGTATCGCCTGTGCTGGCGGTGGTTACTACATTTTCTATTACAAACCGCAGCAAGATGCTCTAGCGCTAGCGGCGGCTGAAGACGAAAAGCAACCTGTTACACCACTGCCTATTGTCGAAGAAGAGGAAGAGGTTCGACCCGCGCCCCCAGTGACAGATTATTACGTTAGCCCACCCAGACTGGGTGTACGTGAAACCCCAGATGTCGACGCGTTTATTGAGAGTGCTGTGTACCGTGGCGACAAGTTGCACGTACTAGAAAAGAAAGATGGCTGGGGGCGAATTTCTCCCTACTATGTTTATGAAGAAGGGGGGCCTGAAGTCGCAGAGTGGGTGCCGATGGACGCACTGCTTGAGGTCGCGCCAACCATTTCAAAGCAAGAGAGGATGGAAACCATCAGCCAGTACATCGAGCAATCTGATGACTTTAAGCAACACTTTGAGATGTTTATAAAAACAACCGACCAACTGCTTAAAGAGGGGACTTGTACTCCTGAAGACTTTGAAGAGACCAAAGGATGGATTCGTTCCGTGACATTCAATCAACAACAAGCTTACTTTGTTTACTGCGGTGGTTTAAAGCAAGCCAACAAAATCTATCTTGATGTGTTAAGCGGTAAGATATTCTACCGATAGTGGTTTGACTCAGATATGGAATATTAGCTTTTAGAACATTTTAGTTGTTTGTCATATGGGTTAGATCTACTATCTCGCTGTTAGATATAATCAGGCTGGTCAATGCTTCGTCGATTCATTTCATACATTTGGCTTTTTACTCTTGCGATGGTTGTGCCTTCGCAGGCGTTTGCGTATCTGCTGCAAGCCGAAAATGAAGCCTCCGCTCGATTAAGCTACCGAATTAATACTCTTCTACCTGCGTCTAAAAGCGATGCTCAGGCCCTGTTTGACGAAGTAAGAGAAGACTCTCAGCCTAAACCGATCACACAATCGGAATTTGCTCAAGATTGGTTAGCGATCGTAAGTACTAATCGCTGCCTACATTCTACTCGTTTTGTTGATGACGCTGATTCTTCGTCGAATTTAGAACTACCGACTTTTGAACCTGCGATCGTTGCCCTTTTCCGTTTATACAAGGCAACCTGTCTATCTTCGACTAATGCCCTTGCTACTCGTTATACCTCGCCAAGTCGAATTGCTGGCTGGAAAGAGTCCAACGCACTTTATGTCGCGTTAAACGCCCAATACCCGGTATTTCTTTAACTTACTTTTTCGGAAGCGATTACGCCTTCTTACGTTAGTAATTTAGGTTCAGGCACGCCTGAGCCGAACAAAGTTAAGAAATACAATGAAAAAAAATCCTGCTAAACAGGCGAGTTCTGCTCGTCTCATGAACCATTATTCAGCTTGGAAATACGTGGTACTGATTGCCACGATTATCATGCTGACATTGAGTGCTATCCCAACATGGTATGGTGAAAAACCGTCGATTCAGGTGACAACGTCACAAGGGCAGGCAAATACTATTTTAAATAACGTCACTGAACTGAATCATTATCTTGATCAGCGTGATATCCAAGCAAGTCAAATTGAACAGATGGGTAACAAAACCACCTTGGTGTTCGATAACGAAACTGAACAGACACTGGCAAGAAAAGAGCTAGATAAATTGCTCAGCAAACAGGATAGTATTAGTTTCTCTTACGTCTCGGTGGCACCTAAGTGGCTGAGCGACATGGGCTTTAGTCCGATTAAGCTCGGGCTAGATCTACGCGGTGGTGTTCAATTCCTCCTTAATGTAGATATTGATAAAGCGTTCGAAGACCAACGCAATAGTTTAGTCGATGAAGTGAGAGATTTTCTCCGTCAAGAGCGTTTGCGTAGTGTGCAGATCGCTTCGGTTGGATCAGAAGCATTTGATATTAAATCAGACTCTGAACAGGCGTTAGGATCGATTCAGAGCTTCCTCAAGCAGAACTACCCAACTTGGGACGTAAAACGACATTCAGATTTCATTGCGGTTAAACCGACGGTTGAAAGCAAGAGTGAGTTCCAGTCCGTCACATTAAAGCAAAACTTAAAGATCATGCGTGACCGTATTGAAGAGCTTGGTATTACAGAAGCGTTGGTACAGCGTCAGGGTGAGCACAGTATTCGTATTGAGTTACCGGGTGTCCAAGATCCATCGTTGGCGAAAAATGTCATTGGTGCGACCGCAACGCTAGCCTTTCATGAAGCCCGCACGCCTTCGGAAGGTAAGGCGTATGGTGACATTGCACTTAAAGATAACGATGGCCGTGATGTCACTTTAGCAAAACGACCAGTGTTGACTGGTGAACACATCATTAATGCTCGTGCTGGCGTCGACAAAATGGGTTTCTCTGAAGTTAACATTTCACTCGATCATGCGGGTGGCAAGATGATGAGTGACTTCTCCGCTGGTCATATTGGTAAACCAATGGCGACCGTGTACCGCGAATACACCACCAATGCGAAAGGTGAAACAGAACGCAGCGAACGTGTTATTAGTGTCGCGACTATTCAGTCTCAGCTTGGCAGCCAGTTCCGCATCACTGGAGCAGGCTCAATGGAAGATGCACAAAACTTAGCCTTGTTGCTTCGCGCGGGCTCTTTGACTGCGCCAGTGACTATCGTTGAGGAGCGCACGATTGGTGCTTCATTAGGTGCTGAAAACATTCAGAATGGTTTTGCCGCTTTAGCGCTAGGTCTTGCGATGACGCTGACTTTCATGGCGCTCTGGTATCGTCGACTAGGTTGGGTCGCTAATGTGGCGCTATTGGTCAACATGGTTAGCCTACTTGGTCTTATCGCACTCCTACCAGGAGCAGTACTGACACTGCCGGGTATCGCGGGTTTGGTACTGACTGTCGGTATGGCGGTCGATACCAACGTGCTCATTTTTGAACGCATCAAAGACAAGCTTGCAGAAGGGCGCACGTTTGCGCAGTCCATTGATCTTGGCTTTGGTAGCGCGTTGAGCACCATTCTTGATGCCAACATTACCACCATGATTACCGCAGTTGTACTTTACTCGCTTGGTAATGGCCCAATTCAAGGTTTCGCTCTGACTCTTGGTCTCGGTTTGCTGACCAGTATGTTTAGTGGTGTGTTTGCATCACGTGCAATTATCAACTTAGTTTGGGGACGCGATGCGCGTCGTGATGTGAGGGTTTAATCATGATTGAGTTTTTTAAACAGCGTATTCGCCGTATTCGTTACATCACAAGCTTTGTTTCTTTAGCGCTGATGGTCGTTTCTTTGGTCGCATTGGCGATGAATGGCCTGAACATGGGCTTAGACTTTACCGGTGGTATGGTGACTGAGGTCAAGGTTGATAACAATGTGACCCACTCGCAGTTGGTAGAGGTATTGCAACCAGCCCTTGGTGAGTTTACCAACGTTACGCACTCAGACCAGGATGGAAGATGGGTGATTCGTTACCCAATTCCTCAAAGCGACGCACAGGTAGCAGACCTAAGTCAGACCCTAGCACCGATTTCGCATCAGGTTGACGTGATCAGCAACAGCATGGTGGGTTCACAAGTAGGGCAAGATTTGGTTGATCAAGGTGGCTTAGCGCTGATGATTTCGATGCTGAGCATCTTGGGCTACCTCTGCTTTCGTTTTGAATGGCGTCTGGCAAGTGGTTCACTGCTGGCGTTGATTCACGATGTCGTACTGGTATTGGGATTCTTTGCTGCAACGCAGATGGAATTTAACTTGACCGTATTTGCGGCAATTCTGGCAATTTTGGGTTACTCACTCAACGATTCAATCATTATTGCTGACCGTATCCGTGAGTTGCTCATTGCAAAACAGTCTCTATCAACGGAAGAAATCAATGACCAAGCTGTGATAGCGACCTTCTCACGTACTATGGTGACTTCAGGAACCACCTTGCTCACGGTCTCGGCACTGTGGATTATGGGAGGCAACGCATTACAAGGGTTTGCTGTGGCGATGTTCATTGGTATTTTGTCTGGCACTTGGTCATCGATATCGATCGGTACTGTCTTGCCAGAGTGGTTGAAGCTCGAACCTAAGCACTATCTACCAGTAGAAATAGATACGGCGCCATAGACGATAGGGATGACAGAGCCCCGCGATACTGCTATCGCGGGGCTTTTGCTTTAATTGGTGTTGGCGGCGAGGAAGCGTGTGAAACTATCCCATGATTTCTTGTCGGCATCTTCGCGATAACGTGGACTATCGAAAACCGTGAAAGCATGCGGCGCTCCACTATACGTAATCATCTCATGTGGGACTTTGGCAGTTTCAAGTTGCTCAGCCAGGTCAGCAAACTGTGACATAGGAATGGCACTGTCTGCCGTGCCATGGAGAATCATTATAGGTGCAGTGGTGTTCTGATAAGATTGACCTTCAGGAGTACCTAGCCCTCCGTGGAAGGTGACAAAGCCTTTGGCTTTCATACCTGCTCGTGCAGACTCCAGAACTGCTGCACCACCAAAGCAATAGCCCATCACAACGGTGTTGTCACTGTTTCCTCCAAGCTGGGCGGCAAAATCCAAACTGCCCTGCATTAGCGCACGAAGTTTTTCTCTGTCTTTGTAGAGTTCTCCTGTGTGCTGTCTTCTGTCTTCAATCTCTGTTGGTCGTATCCCTTTACCGAATAGATCGGCGGCAAATACGTTGTAGCCTAGTTGATTGAGCATATCGGCTCGTTTCATTTCGTAGTCTGTTAAACCGTCCCAGTCATGGATAAGCAATACTAGTGGTGCATTGTCACTGACTTTGCTCCAGTAGCCCTCGTAATCACTACCGTTTACATTGTAAATTTTGTTTTCACCCGCCCCAGTAAAAGTCGATAAAGTTAATAAGATAAGACCGAATATTGATTTCATAAAACACCTCCATTGTCGTAGAAGTGTAGTACGTAAAATGCAAAAGACTGGTACAAAAAAAGCCTCCCGAAGGAGGCTAGGACTAAAGGAAAAGACTTTAATTACATAGCGGCTGCAAAGATTGCTGAAATTTCTTCATGCGTTGCTTGTTTAGGGTTAGTAAAACCACACGCATCTTTTAGTGCATTGTCTGCTAGGGTTGGGATGTCTTTAGCATCTGCACCAAGCTCTTTGATACCCGATGGAATACCTACATCTTTAGCTAGCGCAACGATAGCGGCAATTGCCGCTTCAGCGCCTTGTTCTGCGGTCATATCTTTAACATCGACACCCATCGCTTTCGCAACGTCACGTAGACGATCTGGGCAGACCTGAGCATTGTAGCGTTGGACATGAGGAAGCAGAATCGCGTTACAGACGCCGTGTGGCAGGTCATAGAAGCCACCTAGTTGGTGCGCCATTGCGTGTACGTAGCCCAACGATGCATTGTTAAACGCCATACCTGCCATAAATTGTGCGTAAGCCATTTGTTCACGCGCTTCAATATCATCGCCGTTTTCTACCGCAGTGCGAAGGTGAGCTTGAATGATTTCGATCGCTTTGATGGCAACAGCATCAGTGATAGGCGTTGCTGCGATAGAGACATAAGCTTCAACAGCATGGGTTAATGCGTCCATACCTGTTGCAGCAGTTAGCGAAGCAGGTTTAGCTAACATTAGCTCTGGATCATTGACGGATACGAGCGGTGTTGTATGTTTATCGACAATCGCCATTTTTATGTGGCGTTCTTCATCAGTGATGATGCAGAAGCGAGTCATCTCAGAAGCTGTGCCAGCCGTTGTGTTGATTGCGATCAGTGGCAGCATTGGTTTAGCTGATTGGTCTACACCCTCATAATCTCCAATCTTGCCACCGTTGGAAGCGACCAATGCGATACCTTTAGCGCAGTCATGAGGTGAACCGCCACCAAGGGAAATTACGAAGTCACAGTCGTTATCCATAAGCAGTGCGAGACCATCATTCACGTTGCTGATTGTTGGGTTTGGTTGAGTACCGTCAAATACCACAGTGTCTACTTGACGCTCAGTCAATAGATCTTGAACTCGTTTTACAACACCAATCTGATTAAGGATTTTGTCAGTTACGATCAGGCCTTTTTTAAAACCTTGAGCTTGAATATTGTCTGCTGCGTCAGTCAGGCAGCCAGCGCCCATTAGGTTTACAGTAGGGATAAAAAATGCACTCGTCATTGGATTGCTCCATATTGTTATATTTGAAATCTGCATTTAGATTCGCATAACTATCCAACCTCAAATCTTGATCTCAAACAATTTTGCTACCCAAAAGTGGTAGGTGTTGCAGTAAAATGTGAACTCCGACCAGTTCAATTTGTATCGAATGTAAGTTGTTAAATATTAGTGGGTTAGCGCAATCGTTTTCTCAACACAAACAGAAATTGTTAAATTTTTTGCGTTCGGAGCAAACAAAAAGCCCCTGTCAGTAGGAATACCGACAGGGGCTAAATAGCGCATAGATATCTAGCTAACTGAGTGAGACTAATTTCTCGACTAGTGCTTCGATTCCTATTGCTGCTTCAGAGATGTTTTCGGCGAGCATATAGGCGGGCGTCGAGAGCACGAGATGTTGCTCGTCAAATACAACTTGGTCTACTTGCGACTCAACGTGAAGGCCGCCTAGGGTATTAAAAGCCGCAGCGGTCGCAGCATCGTTACCAATAGTGGCTTTGACGCCTTGGTCGTAAATGAGCGGAATGATTGTTGGAGCAATGCACAGGTATCCCGCGGGTTTACGTGCTTGAGCGAACGCTCTGCATGCACTAGCAACATGAGTGTTAATGCTACATTCCGCACCTTTTACCGCGAAATCGGTGAGATTCTTCGCGGCACCAAAACCTCCAGGAAGCAATAGTGCGTCGTAATCATCGACATTGAGCTTTGCAACATCCTCTATTTTCCCGCGTGCAATCCGTGCCGCTTCAACCAAGACGTTGCGTGTCTCGTCCATCTCTTCACCGGTCTTGTGGTTTATAACATGAAGTTGATCGATGTTGGGCGCGAAACAGTGCCAGCTCGCACCTTGTTTTTCAATCGCGTGCAGCGATAGTACGGATTCGTGAATTTCAGCCCCATCAAAGACACCTGAACCACTTAGTATTACGGCAACTTTCTTCATTGTTGTCCTCCCTTGTTGTTGTGCGCTGTTAGCGTAGCCAATTAATAACCGCTACGGTCTGATTAGAGTCTCATTCTTCCAAATCGCGTGACTCATTGGGATCTGATTGCTGGTCGGTGTCACCGCTATCCTCTTGCTGTTCTTCAGAATAGTTCTTCACCACAAAAGGAATTAGCATGATGTTAGAAGGAAAGAATCGTTTCATATCGGACGCCTCCTAGGCATTTAGCAACACCTAGATTGTGACTGGAGAATAGCGGAGAAAGTTTGTTTCAGGTCATAAAGTTTTGCGTAAATCAATTCAACAAGAATAGTTGAGCATGGAGTCACATTAATGGTTAACACTTGTCCCAGTAGGGGGTGTCAGTGCCCAATCGTTCGTTGATGAAATCTAAGAAAACTTTAACTTTCAATGGCATATGTTTTCTTTCAGGAAAAACGGCATAGACGGCATGTACTGGCAACCGGTAATTGGCAAGGACAACTTCAAGACGACCTGCATGGATGTCCTTGGCCGCAATGAATGTTGGTAAGTTCCCAATGCCTGCCCCCTCTAATACTGCACGACGAATCGCTTCGCTGTTGTTCACTGATAAACGACCTTTAGGAACAACGCGATACTCTTGCCCAGCCGAATTGAGGCTCCACTCGGTACCACCGCGATAGTAGCTGTACTGTAAGCAACTGTGATTGACCAGATCGCTAGGCTGCTGTGGGCGGCCATGTTGTTCTAGGTACTCTTTTGATGCACATAGCACGCTGACACATGGTGCGAGTCTTTTCGCAATTAGGTTTGATAAAGGCAGGTGGCCAATACGGATGCCGATGTCAAAACTGTCTTGTATGAGGTCAACCATTTGGTCTTCGAGTTGCAAATCAATTTCTACATCAGGATAGAGAGCGAGGAACTCTGCAATCAGAGGAGCCACGTGTAGGACACCAAAGGACATGGGAGCCGTCACTTTTAGCTTACCGCGAGGCTTGCCTTGCAGCTCGCTAACCGCATCTAGTCCTTGTTGCGCTAGGTTTAGAGATTGCACGACATACTCGTAGTAGCGTTGACCCGCTTCCGTTAAACTCAGTTTTCGTGTGGTGCGATTAAGAAGTCTAATTCCTAGTTCATCTTCTAAGTGGGTGATTCGTTTACTGACGGCGGATTTGGTGATATTGAGTTTTTCGGCTGCGCCAGAGAAACTGCCATTTTCAACCACTGAGACAAAAACAGGTATCGAAGAGAATGCTTGCATAGTTGACTGTAGGTAAACAATAAATTTCTTAACTTAGAGATTATCATCTTATTGAAAACAATCTACACTAGCGATGAAATTTTTAGGAGATAGCAATGAAATACGATTGGATCTTGTTTGATGCTGACGAAACCCTGTTTCACTTTGATGCCTTTAAAGGGATGCAGCTCATGTTCTCTCGCAAGGGGGTAGAGTTTACTTCACAAGATTTTGAGCACTATCAAACGGTCAATAAGCCTCTATGGGTTGATTATCAAAATGGCACCATCAGTGCCGATGATTTAAAACACACTCGCTTTCAAGAGTGGGCAGACAGGTTAGATACGACCACCTCTGAGTTAAACAGTGCTTTTCTAGAGGCAATGGCTGACATATGTACCTTACTTCCAGGAGCAAAAGAGCTGATGGAAGCGGTTCATGGCAAGGCGAAGATGGGTATCATCACTAATGGTTTTACCGAGCTTCAGGCAATCAGACTTGAAAGAACCGGTATGAGCCAATATTTCGAACACGTCGTGATATCCGAGCAAGTGGGTTTTGCTAAGCCCGATACAGCCATTTTTAGCCATGCGATGGAGAAAATGGGGTCGCCTTGTAAGAGCAAAGTTCTCATGGTGGGAGACAACCAACATTCTGACATCCTAGGTGGACTTAATTTTGGTATCGAAACCTGTTGGTTAAATAGTGTAGGGGCTGAAGCAGATGTCGATATTTCGCCGCACTACACGGTAAGTTCTCTGCATGAGCTGAAAGATATTTTGCTGGCTTAGCAACTATTTTTTATTAACAGTGATCGAAGTGAACCTGTGCGCAGTAAGAATAACAGAATTCACTGTTACTGTTATAGCGAGGAAGCAGCATGTCAGTTCTTGGAAAAATCATCGATTTAGATCCGAAGCACGGGTATGGCTTTATTGAAGATGAAAACTGCAACGATAAGGTGTTTTTTCATGTTCGAGATATGCGTGGCACTTCAATTGACGTTCATGTTAATGAGTTGGTGGAGTTTGATGTTGAGTCTGACCTCAACGGCTGTCGAATCGCGCTCAATATTTCACCTATGGTCATGAAGTAACGAATACTTCTAAGCTTCAGGTGCGTGAAGTGTAATGTAGCGTTCGAGACATTTGCCAGTCGATGTCTCCAACCTTGTATCGGTAATCGTGAGCGTCTCGATTCTATCAATTCGAAAATGCCGATAACCCTTTCTCCATTCGCACCAAGGGTCCATACTTTTCCCTAAAAGATTTGTCCTAGTGGTTGTAAACAGCGAGAAGAATTTCCGGCACAAAAATCGCAAATTCTTCTCGCTGTGCTTTAAGCATATCTGGCAACACAGATAAAAGTTTAGTCGAAGCGGAGCGCGATGCCTGAGCGAATTCATCGTCTGATCAAGCTCGCTCATCTCTATCGAGTGGTGGTGCCAGAACCTGTCAGTCGTGTTCTAGATCAAATAATTTAAGCAAAGTTGGTTAGAATATGCGCATTGTATAATATGTGTGCTATAGCTAATGTTAACGCAATAATAATTATAGGCTTATCGCAACTTCAGGCTAGGTAAGGGAAATAACATGGCAATACAAGGAACAATTGCTCAATGGGATCAGAGCAAGGGTTATGGTTATATTTCTGTAGAAAACCAAGATACTCAAATTTTATTTCATATCAATGATTTAGAAAATAACTCTCGGTTACCCTGTGTCAGCGAACCTGTGGTATTTCGTTTAGGATCTGATAGTAATGGAACCATGAGAGCGGTCGACGTAACTCGGCCTTTGGTGTTTAATTTTTCTCTTGCTATAGCCGTCTGGTTCTGTAGCGCACTTTTCGGTAGCGTCGTCTTGCTAGATTTTCCACTCATATCCTGCGTACTTTATTTTGCCGCCAGCACAGCCACATACACCTTATATGCGTTAGACAGACACGCAATGATGAACGGTGGGTGGCGAGTTCCGGAAGTCGCTTTCCATATAATGAACGTGTGTGGCGGATGGGTTGGGGCTTTGCTTGCTCAGTCGATTATGCATCACAAGTATCATGATATTGGATTTAAGTTCCTCTTCTGGTCGACCTTGGTACTCAATATTGCGTTGTTTGCTTGGTCATTGACCAGTGAAGGTGCTTTTTTACTGGAACAAGCGATCTCAATGTTGCGCTCTATTTCGTGAGAAGAATCTGCCTCTAATACTGTTTGACATCACAAAGCCGCCCATCTGGGCCAGCTCCTATCACTTAACGTGTTCGCAACGCACTGGATAGCAAACCATACTGTTGCGAACGACCCCTCTGTAGCAGTGGG